>JAYNIC010000101.1:0-779 GCA_038108715.1 Candidatus Nanopelagicales bacterium
GCATGGGTTCGTCGAGGGCGCCCACGATGCGGAGCGCGTCGAGGCCCTGCGCGCAGTCACGTTCCTGCTAGTCCGTCGACTCGTCCGCCGACTCATCGAGGACCGGGATCAACGACAGTTTGCCGCGCGGGTCGATCTCCTTGATCTCGACCTGCACCTTGTCACCCACCTTGAGGACCTCTTCGACATTCTCGAGGCGCTTCTTGCTCGGCGAGAGCTTCTTGACCTCGGAGATGTGCAGGAGGCCGTCGCGGCCGGGTACCAGCGAAACGAAGGCACCAAAGTTGGTCGTCTTGACCACGGTGCCGAGGTAGCGCTCGCCGACCTCGGGCATTGTCGGGTTGGCGATCGCATTGATCTTGGCTCGGGCAGCCTCGGCCGAGGAACCGTCGGCGGCACCGATGAAGATCGTGCCGTCGTCCTCGATCGTGATGTCGGCGCCGGTGTCCTCCTGGATCTGATTGATGATCTTGCCCTTCGGCCCGATCACCTCGCCGATCTTGTCGACCGGGATGTTGACCGTGATGATGCGCGGCGCGTAGAGCGACATCTCGCCCGGCGCGTCGATTGCCTCGTTCATCACATCCAGGATGGTCAGGCGCGCCTCGCGGGCCTGGTCCAACGCACCAGCGAGCACCGAGGCGGGAATGCCGTCGAGCTTGGTGTCGAGCTGCAGCGCCGTGACGAAATCCTTGGTTCCGGCCACCTTGAAGTCCATGTCACCAAACGCATCCTCGGCGCCGAGGATGTCGGTGATGGCGACGTACTCGGTCTTGCCA
>JAYNIC010000101.1:789-4048 GCA_038108715.1 Candidatus Nanopelagicales bacterium
GCCATCGATCTCGCCGGAGATCAGGCCCATCGCGATATCGGCCACCGGCGCCTTGAGCGGCACACCGGCGGCCATGAGCGACATGGTGCTCGCGCACACCGAGCCCATCGACGTCGAGCCATTGGACCCGAGCGCCTCGGACACCTGACGGATCGCGTAGGGGAACTCCTCGCGGGTCGGCAGCACCGGCACGAGAGCGCGCTCGGCAAGTGCGCCGTGCCCGATCTCGCGACGCTTTGGCGAACCAACCCGGCCGGTCTCGCCGGTGGAGTACGGCGGGAAGTTGTAGTTGTGCATGTAGCGCTTGCGGTTGTCGGGCGACAACGTGTCGAGCCACTGCTCCATCTTGAGCATGTTGAGCGTGGTGACGCCGAGAATCTGCGTCTCGCCGCGCTCGAACAGCGCCGAACCGTGCACACGCGGGAGGACGTCGACCTCAGCTGCCAGCACGCGGATATCGCGCGGGCCGCGTCCGTCGATGCGCACCTTGTCGCGCAGCACGCGCTCACGCACGCTGTTCTTGGTGACGCTGCGCAGAGCGGCGCTGATCTCCTTCTCGCGACCTTCGAAACGATCCGCGAGAGCCGACATGACATCAGCCTTGATGTCATCCAGGGCACTCTCACGCTCGGCCTTGCTCACGATCGTCAAAGCCTTGGAAACACGAGCGGACGCGACGTCAGCGACGGCGTCGTAGACATCCTGCGCGTAGTCGGGGAAGAGCGGGAACTCGGACACCGGCTTGGCGGCCGTCTCGGCGAGCTTCTGCTGTGCCTCGCACAGGGCGCGGATGAACGGCTTGGCCGCCTCCAGGCCATCGGCCACGACCGACTCGGTGGGCGCGGTAGCTCCGCCCGCGACGAGGTTGATCGTCTCGTCGGTGGCCTCGGCCTCGACCATCATGATCGCGACGTCATCGCCGACAACCCGGCCGGCGACGACCATGTCGAAGACCGCCCGCTCAAGTTCAGAGTGACGCGGGAAGGCCACCCACTGGCCGTCGATGAGGGCGACGCGCACGCCGCCGATCGGGCCGGAGAAGGGCAGACCGGAGATCTGCGTCGATGCGGACGCCGCATTGATGGCGAGGACGTCGTACAGATCGTCCGGATTGAGGGCGAAGACCGTCACTACGACCTGGACCTCGTTGCGCAGGCCCTTGACAAAGGACGGACGCAAGGGGCGGTCGATGAGGCGGCAGGTGAGGATCGCATCCTCGGTGGGACGCCCCTCGCGACGGAAGAACGAGCCGGGGATCCGGCCCACGGAATACATCCGCTCCTCCACGTCGACGGTCAGGGGGAAGAAGTCGAAGTGCTCCTTGGGCTGCTTCGAGGCCGAAGTCGCGCTGAGCACCATGGTGTCGTCGTCGAGGTAGGCGGCGACACTGCCGCCGGCCTGACGGGCCAACCGGCCGGTTTCGAATCGGACGGTGCGCTTGCCGAAGCTGCCGTTGTCGAGGACGGCCTCGGTGGTGGTTACAGAACCCTCCACGGGTATCTCCTGTCGGTGCCGGTCGCCGATGGCGACCGCGGCGCCCACCGCACGAAGGACGGTCTTCGATCGAGGCCCACGGGCCCACGCCCGGAAGCCACTACCGAGGACCGATCACAGATCGGCGTCGGACGTCGTGAATGGATGTCTTCTATGCAGTTGTGGCCCCGCGCCATGATGGACGGCGGCGGCCGTGGCGCTGACTAGCGGCGCAGACCGAGACGCTCGATGATCGAGCGGTAACGCTCGATGTCGACCTGCTGCAAGTACTGCAGGAGGCGCCGACGCTGGCCGACCAGGATGAGCAGGCCACGACGCGAATGGTGATCGTGCTTGTGCGTCTTGAGGTGCTCGGTCAGGTCCGAGATGCGACGGCTGAGCATCGCAATTTGGACCTCCGGGCTTCCGGTGTCCTGCGGGTTCTGGCCGTATTCGGCGATGATCTGCTGCTTGGTAGCGGTATCGAGCGACATGATTTCCTTCAGGGCGCGTGGACCGACGGACGCCTTGCGGCGGCGCCGGGGGCTCGGAAGTCCCGAACCGACACGAATCCCAGGGCGCCCGCCCCGGGACCGTCAAGGGGTAAGGGTATCAGCCCACGAGGAGCTCTCGTGCCGCGGTCACATCGCGCGCCATCTGCTCGATCAGGCCCTCCAGCGAATCGAAGGTCGCCTGACCGCGCAACCGTGCCACCAGGTCAAGGCCGACCTCGTGGTCGTACAGATCAAGGTCGTCGCGGTCGAGGACGTAGGCCTCCACGCGACGCTCCGTGCCGGCAAACTGGGGGTTGGTCCCGATCGAGATGGCGGCCGGATACCGCTCGGGCCCCTCCACGAGCCAGCCCGCGTAGACGCCGTCGGGCGGTAGGGCCATGTCGGGGGCCACTGCGAGGTTGGCCGTGGGATAGCCCAGTTCGCGCCCCCGGGCATCGCCGTGGCGGACCGGCCCCTCGACGCGATGAGGGTGACCCAGGGCCGCCGACGCCGACGCCAGATCACCGTCGGCGATTCGGTCACGCACGAAACTCGAAGACCACGGCACCTGAGCGTCTCCACTCGCTAGGGGGACGGCATCGACCTCGAAGCCCAACGCGACGCCGAACCGAGCAAGGTCATTCGCATCTCCACTCTCGCGTTGGCCAAAGCGGACGTTCTCGCCCACGACCACGCGGTCAGCGGCAATGCGCGGATCCTCGCGCAGGAAGCGGGCGAAGTCCTCCGGCGAGTGAGCGGCTAGCTCTCGAGTAAAGGGCACCACGACGACTTCGTCGGCCCCGTACTCAGTCAGTAATTCCTGTCGCCGGGACAGACTCGTCAACATGGGAGGTGCCGCCTCGGGGCGGAGCACGGTCGCCGGGTGCGGATGGAAGGTCACCACGACCACGCGATCCTCCGGCCCACCGGGCAGCGCCGCACGGGCACGAGCGATCAGCGCCTGATGGCCCCGATGAACCCCGTCGAAGTTGCCGACTGTCGCCACGCGCACGCGGGCAAGCCTGCCACGACTGTGCGGCGTGACAGGATGGGGCTCCCGACGTCACGGACGTCCCAGCCGCTAGGAGTGCGCGTGGCCGATCGACTGCTGCTGCACATTGGCACGCAGAAGTCCGGTACGACGTACCTGCAGCGCGTTCTGGCGGCCCTCTCCAACGGGCTCAAGCGAGACGGCATCCTCTACCCCACTCGGCTGCATGGCCGACGCGAGGTTTACAACCACGAGGCGGCCGCATACGGATTGCTCGGCTCCGCTGCCTTCCCCTGGGTCC
>JAYNIC010000101.1:4058-7897 GCA_038108715.1 Candidatus Nanopelagicales bacterium
GGGTCCCCGAGGCGCGCGCCCGCGGCCAGGAGGGATCGTGGACCGGCCTGGTGCGCAAAGTTGGCCAGTGGGACGGCACCGCAATCGTCTCCGGCGAGGCTCTGTCGGTCATCGACGCGCAGGCGGCGAGCCGACTCGTGGAAAGCCTCGGGGTGCCCAATACCCACGTCATCATCACCGCTCGCGATCTAGGGCGCGTGCTACCGAGTTCCTGGCAGCAGCACATTCGCAATGGCCGATCGACAAGCTTCACCTCCTTCTTGCAGGCGCAAGCCGATCGTCGCGGTGAGGGAGACGCCCGGGCGCGTGCCTCGCGGTGGAACGACGACCCGGACCAGACCTTCTGGCGGGCCTACGCCATCGGAACCCTGGTCGAGCGGTGGGCGCCACTGGCCCGCACCGTGAGCGTGGTCACCGTGCCAAGGCGTGGCGCCGCACCCGATGAGTTGTGGCATCGATTCCGCCGTGCGCTCGACGTCGGGCCGGCCCTTCCCGAGACTCCCCCGGCTATCGACGACCTCGCGGCCAACGTTGGCCTCACCGAACCCGAGGTCCTCGTCCTGGCCGCACTCAACCGACAGGTGGATTCGGTGAAGGCCGACGGCCCAGACCTGCGCGCTCTGCGCGGCCGTCTCGTGCGCGAGGCCTTTACGGTCCGCCCCGATCGCGGCACACCCGTGCGCCTGCCCCGCAAGTGGGCCGATCGGGTGCGCGACTGGGCTCGCGAGGATGTCGAGGTCCTCGACTCGACGTCCGCCATCCTTGTTGGCCCACGGTCAGACCTCCTCGTCGACGACGAGGCCCCCGTGGGCGATGCCCCCGATCCCGACGAGATCGCCCGCGCCGCGGGCGCGGCGATGGCCTACCTCGCCGGGCTGCCGGTCCGCAGCACCTAGACTGCGTCCGTGCTTCTCCTCGTCTGCGGCATGCACCGCTCTGGCTCCACCCTCGTGTGGCAGATCGCCCGCCAACTCGTTGATGGCAAGCCCGGCCTGCGCAATCCGCGTGGAATCGCAACGGCCGAATACCCGCAGGCGGCCGCCGACGCGAGTGATCTGCTCATGGCCAAGGTGCACTTCCGGCCCGCCCTCAATCGTGAGCACTTCCCGGACGAGGGCGCGAAGTACCTCTACACCTACCGCGATCCGCGCGACGTCGTCGCCTCCCTTTACCGCAAGGGCCGCGCCAAGCCCGGCGATCCCGAGCGTGGCGCGCGCAACAGCCGCCTCATCGTCCGCCGGGAACTACGCGGTGACGAGTTCTGGACCGCCCGCAAGCACGTCTGGATCGGCAAGTACGAGGACTTCCGCGACGACGTACCCGGTCTGGTCCGTGCTCTCGCTGACTTCCTCGACGTCGAAGTTGACGATGCCACGGTCACGCAGATCGTCGCGGACAACGATCTCGCCACGCAGGAGAAGCGCGCCGTGGCGGCCAAGGCACACGGTGTCGATGATGACCTTCGTGTGACGTCAAATCACATCACCGACGGACGCGAGGGTGCCTGGCGCGACACCCTGACCGACGAGGAGCTCGTGGCGATCGAGGCTGAAGGTGCGCGCTGGCTGGTGGAGCACGGGTATGCCGTCGAGACCGCGGTCGGCAAGCGCAAGACCCTCGACCTGCGCGAGCCTGTTGAGTACCAGCCGAAGCACGCCGGCGCGCAGGACCGCGCCTCCCGCATCTCCGGCGATGCTGGCGACATGCCCGCCGCCCTGCTGCCTCTCGCCGCCGCCGGGGTTCTGTCGCTGGCCGCCGTGGTCAGCGCACGACGCAACCCCGGATCTTCGTCCCTGCTGTGGGCGGCGGCGACCGCCTGCGGGGTTGCCGGGGCCTACTGCCTCGGCCGGGACGACCAGCGGCCCGCGGACCTCGTCGCTGCCGTCCGACGACGGATCGGCCGCTGAGGTAGGCCTATGGCATCCCGCGTCGTCCTGCACATTGGACCGCGCAAGACAGCGACGACGTACCTGCAAAGAGCGCTACAAATCCTTGTGCAGTCCGGTCGCCTTGATCGGTCGATCTACCCCATCGACACGCGCGGTCGCGTCGACCACAACCAGGTGCCAGGACTGATCGACCTGGCGCGTACCTCGGGTGGCATCGGCCTACAGCCCGATGCCTGGACTCATCAGGATGGGTCGGATGCTCGCTCCCTCGTTGCCGCGGTCACGGCGACGCCCGGAGAAGTGATCTTGTCCGCGGAGGCCCTGTCTGTGCTGACCGAAGACGGGGCGGCCGCGGTGATCGAGGCCCTGCGGCCGGTACCGGTTGACGTGGTCATCACGGCTCGCGATCTCGGCCGCATCCTGCCGAGTTCGTGGCAGCAACACATGCGGAACGGCAACTATGAGGCCTACGCCGACTACCTTCGACTGCGCGCCGAGGAGCGCGAGTCCGGCCGCCACAGGGAGGAACTGCGCCGCGGCTTCTGGCGTGCCTACCGATACGGCGAGCTTGTGCGCCGGTGGAGCGGCGCTGGGGCGCACTCGGTCTCGGTGGTGACCGTGCCGGCATCCGGCGGTGACGCGCACCTGGTGTGGCAGCGTTTCTCTGCCGCGCTGGGTGTCCCCGGGTTGCCTGCGGAGCCACCCGACGTGCCGGAGGACAAGGCCAACATCTCTCTCACGGGTCCGGAGACCTTCGCGATCTATGGCCTGAACCTCGCGGCGCGGACGGCGGGCGTGGGTCGGCGAGACGTGCGCGCGATGCATCGTGCGCTCATTCGGCGGGGCTGGACCGCCCGCCCGGACCGCGGTGCCCGGCTCGGACTGCCAGCGGACCTGAGACCCGAGGTCTCCCGGTGGGCACAGGAGGACATGTCGGATCTGGCGGCCACGGGCGTGACCGTCTACGGCGACCTCGCCGACCTTGCCGTCAGCCCTGAAGGTTCCGACGATGTGCCCGGCGCAGAGTTGGTCGCCGCGGCCGCCGGCGCCGCGGCGTACCTGCTCAGCCAGCGCCGCGGCGGGCAGCCGTCATCGGAAGAGGACAGCGGCGACGAGGACTAACTACGTGTCACTCGGAGTGTGCGCCCAGAAGGCCGCACACCTGCACCCTCAGCGCACGACGGCAACCGACCGCTACCTCGCCCAGGACTCCAGCAGACGCACGAACTCCGGGCCGTCCACACTCCAGTTGGCATGCTCGCGCACCCACCGACGACCGGAATCGGCCATGGCCTGCCGTCGTTCGTCGTCATCGTTCAAGGCCCGCACGGCCTCCGCCGCAGCGTCGATGTCGCCGAAGGGCACGATGAGACCGCCGCCGCTTCGCTCGGCGAGATCCACCGCAAGCGGCAGCGGGGTGGAGACAAACGGCACCCCGCGAGCCAGATACTCCAGCAATTTAGTCGGCATCGAGTGGCGGTAGTTGGCCTCGTCATGCAGCAGGGACAGCCCCGCGGTCGCGCCCTCCAGCCGAGCCAAGGCCACGTCGTTCGGGACGAAGCCCGCCCACTGTAGATCTGAGCGCCTCTCCGCCGCGCGCAGTCGATCAGCGAGTTCGCCGCTGGCCGGGCCGACAACCTCGACACGAACGCCATCCAAGCGCTGCGCGAGGGCGATGAGGTCATCTCCGCCGCGTGGCACCGTCACACTCCCGACGTAGACGGCCCTACCGCGTTCGGTTGGCTTGACCACCTCAGGCACCACTGGAGTGTTGGGGACCACCGGGTGTCGCCCACCGAAGCGATCGGCGTACGCCGCCTCGGCGAGCAGCAGCCGACGCCGACGCTCGACCAAGGATTCCCCCGCGTGCGCCACGGAGGCGGTCGGGCGGCGCAACGCACCGGGCAACCACGGCTTCAAGCTCAACGACGCCGCCGTGTCCTCATGGAC
>JAYNIC010000102.1:0-7837 GCA_038108715.1 Candidatus Nanopelagicales bacterium
CGTGGTGAGTCGCCCCGACTGAACTACGCCTGCTCGGCCGCGAGGTCGAAGAACTCGCAAAAGGCGGCGTAGGCGCGCGGGGCCCAGATCGTCGCGGGCCCACCGCCCATGAGGATGGTGACGCCCATCGTCTCCGCGGCCTCTTCCTTGGTCGCTCCCGCGCGTACGGCGGCGCGTGCGTGGGAGGCGATGCAGCCATCGCATTCGGTGGCGACGGCGATGGCGAGCGCCATGAGTTCCTTGTGCTTGACCTCCAGGCTGCCCGCGGTGAACGCCGCGGAGTGGAGCGAGCGGAAGCCGTCGTAGACGCCGGGGATCGCCTTGCGCAGGTCGCGGGTCAGCGGATTCAGTTCGTCAAGGACACCCTTGCCATGGCTCGTTGTCATGTGAGCAAGTATACCCCTGGGGGTATAGCCACCGAAGGTCCGAGGTCCTGGCTACTTGCCTTCCTTGCCTTCCTCGAAGGCGTCCTTGAGCTGGTTCCAGTACCCGGTGGCCTTCTCCGCCGCGGTGTCGGTCAACTCGCTGGCCTTGTCACTGACGGCACCGGCTAGGTCTTCGACCTCGGCCTCCGCCTGCTCGGCGACTCCCTCGGCCCGGAGTTTGTCGTTACCGCTGAGCGCGCCAGCGGCTTCCTTCATACGGCCCTTGATGTTCTTGTAGAGCGGATCCATCACGTGCTCCCTTCTGGTACGACGGTAGCCGGGAATGCGGGTGTGTGACCAGGCGTTGTCCGGCGGTACCGTGGCCAAGGAGGTGTGGCGTGGCGCAGGATGCGGTTGAACTCGCGATCAGCGGGATGACCTGCACCTCCTGCGCGGCCCGCATCGAGAAGAAGCTCAACAAGCTGCCCGGGGTCCACGCGACCGTCAACTACGCGACGGAGAGCGCCCACATCGATGTCGACGGCGATGTCGACCTGGCCCAACTCATCAGCACGGTGGAGCAAACCGGCTATGCCGCGTCACCGGTCGAATCGGCAGCGGATGGGGACGCCGAGGTGGTCTCGCTGCGCCGTCGCTTCTGGATCTCGCTTGTCCTGGCCCTCCCAGTCGTCGCGACCGCGATGGTCCCACCGCTGCAATTCCCCGGCTGGCAGTGGATGTCCCTGGCCCTCGCGACGGCCGTGGTCGGTTGGGGAGCGTGGCCGTTCCATCGAGCGGCGGCCCTCAATGCACGTCACGGCGCAGCGACGATGGACACGCTGGTCAGCCTCGGTGTGCTCGCGGCGTACCTGTGGAGTCTGTGGGCCTTGCTCTTCGGAGGTGCTGGAGCGATCGGCTTCACCATGGGCCACGGTATGAATGCCGACGGGCCGGATTTGTACTTCGAGGTCGCCGCGGTGGTGCCGGTCTTCCTCTTGGCCGGTCGCTGGTTCGAAGCGCGCGCCAAGCGCAACTCCACCGCGGCACTCCGTGCCCTCGCTTCCCTGGCTTCGCCGGAGGCGTCGATCGTGGTCGACGGTGTGGAACGGCGCGTGGCCACGTCGACGCTCACTGTGGGAGATGTCTTCATCGTTCGACCCGGTGAGCGAATCGCAACCGATGGTGTCGTCCTCGATGGTCACAGTGCTGTCGATGAGTCGATGATGACGGGGGAGTCGGTCCCTGTTGAGGTGGGTCCGGAGTCACCGGTGGTAGGGGCCACCGTCAATGTCGATGGTGTGCTCACGGTGCGCGCCACACGCGTCGGCGCCGACACGCAACTAGCGCGCATCTCCCGATTGGTCATCGATGCCCAATCCGGCAAGGCGCCGGTTCAGCGGCTCGCCGATCGCGTCGCCGGAGTCTTCGTCCCGATCGTCCTGGTAATCGCGATCGTCACGCTTGCGGCGTGGTTGATCATCACGCGCGATCCCAACGCGGCGTTCACCGCGGCAGTCGCCGTACTCATCATCGCCTGCCCGTGCGCGCTGGGACTGGCGACGCCGACGGCCCTCCTGGTCGGCACGGGGCGAGGGGCCCAGTTGGGCATTCTCATCCGCGGCCCGGAGGTACTCGAAGACACCCGACGCGTTGACACCATCTGCCTCGACAAGACCGGCACGATCACCAGCGGCGCCATGTCCATCGTCGAGGTGGTGACCGCGGCCGATGCCGATCCGGTGGAGATCGGATTCCTTGCGGCAGCGGTGGAGAAGGGGAGTGAACACCCGGTGGCACGAGCCATCGCCGCCGGCCTTGATGTCGCACCCGCCGATGACTTCACCAATGTGCGCGGCCTCGGTGTTCGCGGTGTGGTCCAGGGCCGGATGGTGGCGGTCGGCCGTCCCGGGTGGGTGGCGGAGACAGTGGGCGCCGCTGAGATCGACGATGACGTCCGGGCGGCGATGATTCGCCTCGAGGGGGATGGAGCAACGGTCGTCGCGGTTGGTTGGGACGGGCGCGTGCGTGGCGCGATTGCCGTGGGCGACACCGTGCGGGCGTCCAGCGCCCAGGCAGTGGCTAGGTTGCGCGGCCTCGGACTGCGGCCGGTATTGCTGACCGGTGACAACGCCGCGGTGGCCAATGTCGTTGCCGCCAAACTCGGTATCGAGGATGTGTACGCCGAGTTGCTGCCCGAGGACAAGGTCATGGCCGTCCGCGAGTTGCAGGGCCAGGGGCGCAAGGTCGCGATGGTGGGCGACGGGGTCAACGACGCGGCTGCTCTCGCCCAGGCGGATCTGGGCATCGCGATGGGCGGAGGCACCGATGCGGCGATGGAGGCGAGCGATCTGACGTTGGTGCGAGCAGACCTCATGGGCGCTGTGGATGCGATTCGCTTGTCACGGCGTACCTTGCGCACGATCAAGGGCAATCTGTTCTGGGCCTTCGCCTACAACGTGGCGATGATTCCGTTGGCAGCCGCGGGTCTGCTCAATCCCATGCTTGCCGGCGCTGCCATGGCCTTCTCGTCCGTCTTTGTCGTCGCCAACAGCCTGCTCCTGCGCCGCTTCAAACCGACACCCACCGCCACCCCGCGCGAGGTCGAAAAACGCCGGGTCTAGGTGCCGATATCGCGGCGGTCGAATCGCCAGACACCCGCCACGGTGATGACCAGCGCCAACCCCGCGGGTAGGACGAATGACACCAGGCCGGGCGGTTCGGTCAGCGGTGAGGATCCCAGGAACCAGTACCACGGTGACGTCGTCCGCAGGTACTCCAGCGGCTGCGCGAGGGAGGCGAACATCTGGCCGAGGAAGCCGATGACGATGAGAGCTGCAGCGCCGGAGATGGCCCAGGCTCGTCGGCCCGTGGCCGCCCCAATGGCGAAGGCGACCGAGGCGTAGATCAGCACGAGCGCCCACTGCGAGATGGCCGCCGACCAGATGCCCCACCAGGGCAGACCGTCGAGCAGCCCGAGTGGCGGGGCGATCACGGCCAGTGCCGCCGTCGAGATCAGCGTGATGGTCAACGTCGCCGCGGCCATCGAGATGAACCGACCCCAGGCGAGGCAGACACGACGAAGCGGGGCGGCGAGCGTCATCTCCAGCGTGCCGTCGCCCTCGGCACCCGCGATGGCCCATGACCCCATGGAGATGCCGAGGATGAGAATCACGATCGGGTAGATGTTGGAATACATCTGACTCATCAAGTAGCCCTCGGGGCTAGCAATGCTTGCGCCGCTGATGCCGAGAGAATCACGCACGGATTCGGGCAGGGACTCGACATAGGCGTCGAAGTCCGCCCCGGTGTCGCGGATCGACGGATAGAAGACCGCCATGATGAGGACCAGCGCGATGATGCCGAGCGTCCACGCGATGAGGCTGCGTCGCCGATCACGCAGGAAGGCCAGCGCCACGGTGATCGTCGTCATGACGCACCGTTCCGCGTCTGCTGGAACATCTCGTCGAGTTCGTGGGCGCGCGTGGCGATGCGGCGGACGCCGTAGGGCGCGAGGGCGCGAATGGCCTCGCTGAGGGAGCCTGTGACGATCGCTTGAACTTCGGTGCCCTGCACGGACGCGCGCACGAGTCCGGGGGTGCCGTCGAGGATGTTCGGCGGCGGGGGATCGTCGAGGGCCACCTCGATCGACTGTTGCGCGCGTTCGAGCAGGTCACCGAGCGGGGCCTCGGCGACGAGGGTGCCGTGGCTGAGCACCCCAACCCGGTCCGCGATCGCCTCAGCTTCACTGAGGATGTGTGTGCTCAGCAGAACAGCGGCGCCCTTGGCTCGACGCTCACGCACGATGTCCAAGACCAGTTCCTGCATGCGCGGATCAAGTCCGGAGGTGGGTTCGTCGAGGACAAGCACCTCCGGATCGGCGAGGAGGGATAGCGCGAGGCCGACCTTTTGCCGGTTGCCCTTCGACAGCGCACCGAAACGACGGTCCGTCGGGACCTCAAGTCGGGTGAGCAGATCATCAACGTCGGCAACCGGACGACCGGCTTGCGCCTGGAGTCGAGTGTGAAAGCGAAGGATGTCCTGCACCGCCGAGCGCACTGGCAGCCGCAGGTCGCCTGGCAGATAGCCGACGCGGCAGCGGACGTCGACGTCACGGCTGTTGCCGCCGAGCGTGCGCGCCGAGCCGCGGCTTGGGTTGAGATATCCGAGTAGGCAGCGCATGAGGGTTGTCTTGCCAGCGCCGTTGGCGCCGAGCAGTCCGTACACCTCGCCGGGGTGGACCCTCAGCGATACCCCGTCAAGGGCCCGCACCGGCCCGAAGGACTTCGCCAGATCGGTCACGTCAATGCTGGCTGTGGTGTCTTCGCGACTGCTTCCCGAGGACATGTCTCCAGCGTAGGACGCCATGTCACCGTTTGCGGTTGTGCCGTTGCTCACACAGTCGTCGTTGTAAGGGTTTTCATGGTTTTGCAGTCCTTGCAGTACCGGCAGGATGGCGCCAACGCCGGGCCTCGCCGGCTACCCGACTCGATGGGAGTGACCGTGACGATTCCCGGCCTGGAGAACCCGCCCACCAACAACAAGAAGGTCCTCGAGTGGGTGCAGGAGGTCGCGGAACTTGCCAAGCCTGATGAAGTCATCTGGTGCGACGGGTCTGAGGCGGAGTGGGAGCGACTCACTTCGCAGATGGTCCACAGCGGTACGTTCATTCAACTGAACCCCGCACTTCGCCCGAACTCCTTCCTCGCTCGCTCGAACCCCAGCGACGTGGCGCGCGTCGAAAGCCGCACCTACATTTGCTCGCAGCGAGAAGAGGATGCGGGCCCGACCAACAACTGGGTCGATCCGGTTGAGATGAAGTCGACTCTGCGCGGGCTCTTCGATGGATGCATGCGGGGTCGTCCGATGTATGTCATTCCCTTCTCCATGGGCCCGCTCGGTTCACACATCGCACAACTTGGCATCGAGCTCACAGACTCGCCGTACGTCGTTGCCAGCATGAAGATCATGACCCGCATGGGAACGCCCGCATTGGACGAGATCGGTGAACTCGGCGACTTCGTCCCTGCGGTGCACTCCGTGGGCTATCCGCTCGTTGATGCCGAGGGCAACAGCCGCGAGGACGTGGCCTGGCCCTGCAATGACACGAAATACATCACCCACTTTCCGGAGACCCGTGAGATTTGGTCCTACGGCTCCGGCTACGGCGGCAATGCCCTCCTGGGCAAGAAGTGCTTCGCGCTTCGCATCGCCTCGGCGATGGCGCATGACGAGGGCTGGCTCGCCGAGCACATGCTCATCTTGAAACTGACCGCCCCGAGCGGTGACGAGCGCTATCTGACAGCTGCCTTCCCCTCTGCTTGCGGCAAGACCAACCTTGCGATGCTCGAACCCGCCGTGCCTGGGTGGAAGGTCGAGACCGTGGGCGACGACATCGCCTGGATGCGCTTTGGCGAGGATGGGCGCCTGTACGCAATCAACCCCGAGGCTGGGTTCTTCGGCGTCGCTCCCGGTACGGGCATGCACACAAATGCGAACGCCGTGAAGTCGCTGTACGCGAACTGCATCTTCACCAACGTCGCCCTCACCGATGATGGCGACGTGTGGTGGGAGGGCCTCACCGAGGACGCTCCCACGCACGCTATTGACTGGAAGGGCAACGACTGGACGCCGGACTCCGGCGAGCCTGCCGCTCATCCCAATGCGCGCTTTACCGCTCCCGCCGGTCAGTGCCCATCGATTGCGCCGAACTGGGAGGACCCGGCCGGCGTACCGATCGATGCCATCCTCTTCGGCGGACGGCGTGCGACCAATGTGCCGCTGGTGACCGAGTCCTTCGATTGGGAGCACGGCGTCTTCCTCGGCTCGACGGTCTCGTCAGAGCAGACGGCGGCGGCCGAGGGCAGCGTCGGCGCGCTACGCCGTGACCCCTTCGCCATGCTGCCGTTCTGTGGCTACAACATGGCGGACTACTGGGAGCACTGGCTCAAGGTCGGACAGTTCACGTCGGCTGAGAAGTTGCCGCGGGTCTACCAGGTCAATTGGTTCCGCAAGGATGCTGACGGCAAGTTCATCTGGCCCGGTTTCGGCGACAACTCCCGTGTGCTGGAGTGGATCGTGCGCCGCGTCGAAGGGGAGGCCGAGGCGGTCGACACTCAGGTGGGCCGTGTGCCGGCCGACGGTGAGATCAACGTTGATGGTCTGGACGTCACCGCGGAGCAGATGGCCGAACTCTTCGCGATCAACCCGGAGACGTGGTTGGCGGAGGCGGATCTGACGGAGGAGTACTTCGAGCAGTTCGGTGACAAGGTGCCAGCGGCTCTGCGCGGGCAACTCACCGCCCTGCGCACCCGTCTTCAGGGCTGACAGCCTCGTTCGCGTCTAGGTCAGGGTCGCGACGAGCAGAGCCTTGATGGTGTGCATGCGGTTCTCTGCCTGATCGAAGACGATGCTCGCTTCGGACTCAAACACCTCGTCGGTGACTTCGACTCCGCCGCGCAATCCGAATTCGTTCGCGATGCGCTCGCCAACAATGGTCTTCTCGTCGTGGAATGCCGGCAGGCAGTGCATGAATTTCGCGTCGTTGCGACCGGTGAGCTCCATAAGTTTTGTGTCGACTCGGTACGGCGTCAACATCGCGACGCGGTCCGCCCACACCTCGGTTGGCTCGCCCATCGACACCCACACATCGGTGTGCACGAACTGCGCTCCGGGGATTCCTTCCGCTGGGTCCTGCGTGAGCAGTAGGCGCGCGCCGGTGTGCGTAGCGCGTTCCTCCGCGGCGCGGCGTACTTCGGGTGAGGGCCACAGGGCTTCGGGTGCCACGATGCGCACATCGGACCCGGTCATGGCGCCAGCGACCAGCAATGAATTGCCCATGTTATGGCGCGCATCGCCGACGTAGGCGTACGACAGACGCTCGTCGTGGGAGTGCTCGCGCATGGTGAGCATGTCAGCGAGCATCTGGGTGGGATGCCATTCGTTGGTCAATCCGTTGTAGACGGGGACCTCGGCGTGCGCGGCGAGTTCGTCGACCGTCGACTGCGCGTCGCCGCGGTACTCAATCGCGTCGAACATGCGGGCGAGCACGCGAGCGGTGTCAGCAATGGATTCCTTGTGACCGATCTGCGACCCCTGAGAGTCCAGGACCGTGACCTGGGCGCCCTGTTCGTAGGCCGCCACCTCGAAGGCGACCCTCGTGCGGGTGGAGGTCTTGCCGAAGATGAGGGCGATGACCTTGCCCGCTAGTCGCTGCCGGTCGGCAGGGGTGCGGCGTTCGGCCTTCAGCTGCGCGGCGAGGCGGATGAGACCGTCGAATTGGGCGTCGCTGAGGTCGAGTTCCTTCAACAGGTCGTGGCCCGTCAGGTCGAGCTCGGCCACCAGGTCGTCGCCGGCGGAGTTCAAGGTCATCGCACGAGGCTAGCGGTCGGCCGTGGCCACCCCGCAAGCCGTCGGAATTTAGACGCAAGTTGTGAGGTTTTCGTGGAAAATAACGCGGCTTGCGGAACCGAGAT
>JAYNIC010000103.1:0-5685 GCA_038108715.1 Candidatus Nanopelagicales bacterium
GTGGTCATGTGACTGATCCCTCCGCAAGGGCGGCCTGCGCCGCGCGTCGGCCGCTCACCAGGGCTCCCTGGATGGACGAGGTATCGCGATGATCGCCCGCGACGTACAGGCCGTCACCGAGCGCAACGGGTCGGCGCACATCGAGCGGCACGGGCATCGCCGGCAGGGCATAGGGAATTGCGTAGCGCGCGATGAGTTCCCACCGCTCTGCGTGCGCGCCGTACAGCCAGCCGAGGTGATCGCGCACGGCTCGCTCCTGCGCAACCGTGTCGCGAACGCCGAGCGCCGACGCGGAGACGAGAGCCACCCCCGGTGGCGCGTACGCGGGCGCGGCGTGGGAGGGGACGACGGTGTTGAGCAGGGGTCCGCGCCTGGCGCCGTCGATGATGAGTACTGGTCGGCCTCCGGCCAGTTCCTCCGGAGGTGTGTCGGAGCGGTAGTACCAGGTCGTCACCGAACGTGCGGCCGGCACGCGAACCTGCGGCAGGAACCGGCCGGCTGTCTCCGGATCGGTGGCGACGATGACTGCGTCAGCGGTGATGGTCTGCCCGTCGGCCAGCGTGACGAGATGCGGCTGAACGGCCCGCACCGGTGAGTTCAGTCGAACGTCCAGGCCGACCGCGAGTTGCTCGGGAATTGCCTGCATCCCCGCTCCCGGCAACGAGGGCGTCCCGCGGACGAAAGAGCGCAGCACCAGGTCCAGGAAGTGTCGGGAGGTCGTGAGTTCGGCCTCGAGGAAGACCCCGGAAAGGAAGGGACGCAAAAGGCGCTCGATGAGGGTGCGGTCGGCGCCCGCGCGGCGCAGGGCCTCATAGGCCGTGACGTCGGGCTCATCACGTAGCGCGGCCGGGGAGCGAAGAGTCCGGGAGAGTGCGTAGGTGCCGAAGCGAACGGTGGACCACGGCGAACCCAGGGGCGCCGTCAGCGTGGATGCCAGCCAGGAGGGTTCGCGGCGCGGATCGGCCACCCGGGCTACCCGACGACGTCCGCGCGAAGCAAGGATGATCTGCGCACCCGCCACGAACGGCCGTAGGTCGAGGCTGGCAAGGTCAAGGACCCGCTCTGCCTCGGGGTAGGCCGGGTTGAACAGTTGGAAACCGCGGTCGAGGCGAAAGCCGTCGACGTGGTCGGTGCGCACGCGACCGCCCACGGCATCGCTTGCTTCAAGGACCACTGTCGGATGGCCCTGCTGCATCGCGTGTTTCGCGGCCGCGAGGCCGGCGAGGCCCGCCCCCACGACCACGATGTCCATGCCGTCACCGTAGTCGCCTGTGGATAACGAATGACGCTCGACTGGGTTTCATGGGCACGATGACCCCATGACGAACACCGTGCTGCATGTGAACCTTCCGCCGGACCTTGCTCTGCGCGACCGCCACCGCCGTACCTGCCAGCGGATGGCACGGATCTTGCATCCGGCCCTCGCACCGGTGCGTGAGGTGACCATCGTCTCGGCGGGCCTGGCCCTCGAGATCGACCTGCCCGAAGGGGCGACGGCGCTGCCGTCGTCCATGAGCGGGCCCGAGGTACTGGCAATGCTCGCACCGGTTGCCGCGGGGCTCGCGCACCTGCACGATGCCGGCTTTGCCAGCGGTGCCGTCGCCCGTGACTCCCTGCGCCGGCGCCCGGATGGGTCGGGGGTCCTCGTCGGATGGCAGCCGGGTGGAGAAGCCCACGACGACGTTGCCGACCTGGCCGATCTGCTGGCCCAACTGCTTCCCGAAGGATCGGTCGGCGCTGATGTTGTCAGCGTCCTGGTATGCGGTGCAGATCCGGACCCCGGCGCCAGGCCCACCATGGCCCGCATGGCGGCCGCCCTTGACCTGGCTGCGCGCTCGCACCCGGTGGTCGACGGTGCGCCGTCGCTGAGGACGCCGACGTCACCGCTCGCCGTACGCCGTAGTGCGGTCCCGGTGGTTGAGTCATCGGACACCGCCACTGTGGAGGTGGACGAGGTGGGTCGCCGGGGGCGTGGTCGGCGGGAGTCCGCTCGCGGACCTCGACACGCAGCCTCGTCAGGTGGTCGATCGTCACGCTGGCGCTGGTTCGCCGTCGCGGCCGGCATCGCCGCCATCGCGTTCATCGGCGTGGGCGCGGTCGGTGCTGATGAGCCGGCTATCGGTACATGTCGGGTGGAGACAGCAGCTGCGGAGGCTGGGGCGAATGCGGCTAGTTCCCCGCCACCGCCTGCTCGATCGCAGACGCGATCGAGGGATCGCTCCAGGTGAAGCCGGTGCCCTCCAGCACGGCGGGGAGGACCCGCTGGCTGCCGAGCACGTCGGCGGAGAACTCGCCGAGCGCCACCTTCAAGGCGATGCTGGGAACCGGGAGCAGGGTGGGCCGACCGAGGACCTCACCCATCGCTTTGGTGACCTCGGAGTTGGTTACGGGCACCGGCGCGGTGAGGTTCACTGGACCGGCGTATTGATCATTGGTGAGCAACGTGATGAGCGCGGCCACCTCATCGCGCAGGGAGATATAGGACCAGTACTGCCGCCCGGATCCGATACGGCCGCCTAGGCCAGCCTTGAAGATCGGCAGGATGCGCTTCCACGCGCCACCCTTCGAACTCACCACCAGACCGGTTCGCGCGAACGGCACGCGGATGCCGGCATCGACCGCCGGTGCTGCTGCGGCTTCCCAGTCGGCGACCACGTCCGCGAGGAAGCCGGTGCCCTGCGGCGCGGACTCGTCCACCGCACGGTCGCCGGTGTCGCCGTAGAAACCGATGGCCGACCCGCTCACCAGCACGGCGGGTTGCGGGTCCAGCGCGGCGGCGGCGCGGGCGATGGTGTCGGTTCCCTGCACGCGGGAGTTCAGGATCTCCGCCTTGTAGGCGTCGGTCCACCGATGGTCTCCGACGCCCGCACCCGCCAGATGCACGATGCCGTCGACCCCCGCGAGTCCGGCGAGATCGACTTCGCCGCTCGCCGGATCCCAGCGGACTTCGTCCGCAGCGGCCGGGGCCCTACGCACCAAACGAACGACCTCATGTCCCTGCGACCGCAGGGCTGGGACGAGCGCGGACCCGATGAGTCCGGATGCTCCGGTGACCGCGACGCGCATCAGGCGCCGACGTCCGT
Organism: Candidatus Nanopelagicales bacterium; assembly: GCA_038108715.1. Classification (GTDB taxonomy): domain Bacteria; phylum Actinomycetota; class Actinomycetes; order S36-B12; family S36-B12; genus Mxb001. Next base: position 3,084 of record JAYNIC010000103.1, read on the forward strand.
GAAAGAGCCGTGCTCCAAGCGAGCGCGGACGGCGCCAAGGAAGCGAGCGGCGTCGGCTCCATCGACGAGTCGATGGTCGTAGGTCAGGGCCAGATAGACCATGGATCGGATCGCGATGACGTCGTCGCCATCGTCGGAGATGACGACGGGGCGCTTCACGACAGCTCCGGTGCCGAGGATCGCCGACTGCGGAATGTTCAGGATGGGGGTGTCGAAGAGCGCCCCTCGGCTGCCGGTGTTGGTGATCGTGAACGTCCCCCCCGAGAGCTCATCGGGCGACACCTTGTTGGTGCGGGTCCGCTCGGCGAGATCGGAAATTCGGCGGGCCAGCCCCGCAACGCTCAGGTCGCCCGCATCACGCACGACCGGAACCAATAGGCCACGGTCGGTATCGACCGCCACGCCGAGGTTGACCTCGCCGTGGTAGGTGATCGTGCCCGCTGCCGCATCCATGGAGGAGTTGACGATCGGATACGCCGCCAGCGCCTCGATCGCGGCCTTGGCGAAGAACGGTAGGAAGGTGAGCTTGACGCCCTCGCGCGCTTCGAAGTCACGCTTGGCCCGGTCGCGCAGCTGGGCGATCCGCGTGACGTCGACCTCGATGACCGTCGTCAGTTGAGCCGAGGTCTGCAAGGACTCAACCATGCGGTCCGCGATCACGCGGCGCAAGCGGGACATCGACACCGTGCTGCCGCGTAGTCCAGACGCAGCCGCCGGAGCAGACGCGGGCGAGGGCACGGCTGGTGTTGCGGCCGGTGTGCCCGGCGCGGGTGCCGCAGCGGGTGGTGGTGGTGGCATGGCAGCGGCGAGTACGTCCTGCTTGCGGATACGGCCGCCGACGCCAGTACCGACGACGGTGGCCAGATCAACGCCCTTCGCAGCGGCAAGTTTGCGAACGAGCGGGGTGACGTAGGGCTCGTCATCACCGTTGGGCGTGGCAACGGGAGTTGCCGCGACAGCCGGTGCAGGGGCAGCCGGTGCAGGGGCAGCCGGTGCAGGGGCAGCCGGAGCGGGAGCGGCCGGTGCAGGGGTAGCCGGAGCGGGGGCAGCCGCGCCAATCACGGCGAGTTCGGCGCCTACGGCTGCGGTGGCGTCCTCGGGAACACGGATCGCGACGAGAACACCGCTGACGGGCGCGGGGATTTCGGTGTCGACCTTGTCGGTGGAGACCTCGACGAGGGGTTCGTCGGCGGCGACGGTGTCGCCGACCCTCTTCCGCCAGCGGGTGATCGTGCCCTCGGTGACCGACTCGCCAAGAGCGGGGAGGGTGACCGACGTTGTGGCTTCGCCGCTGGCGACGGGCGGTGGTGCAGCTACGGCGGGCTCTGGCGCGGCGGGCTCTGGCGCGGGGGTCGCTGCGGCGGCGACAGGCTCCGGAGTGGGGGCAGCTGCCGGTGCCGCGACGGTTTCACTCGCCTCGCCAATGATGGCGAGTTCCGCGCCGACCGGAACCGTGGAGTCCTCAGGTGCGTTGATGGCGAGCAGCACGCCGCTCACGGGCGCGGGGATCTCGGTGTCGACCTTGTCGGTGGAGACCTCGACGAGGGGTTCGTCGGCGGCGACGGTGTCACCGACCTTCTTCAGCCAGCGGGTGATCGTGCCCTCCGTGACCGACTCACCGAGCGCGGGGAGAGTGACCGAGACCGACATGTGTCCTCCGGGTTAGGCGTGGGCGTGCAGGGGCTTGCCAGCGAGGGCGAGATGCGCCTCGCCCATGGCCTCGTTCTGAGTGGGGTGGGCGTGCACCAGTGCCGCCACGTCCTCGGGGTAGGCCTCCCAATTGACGATCAGTTGGGCCTCGCCGATCTGCTCGCCGATACGCGCGCCGAGCATATGAACGCCGACCACTGGGCCGTCGACGCGCTGCACCAATTTGATGAAGCCAGTGGTGGACAAGATTTGGCTCTTGCCGTTGCCCCCGAGGTTGTACTCGTAGACCGCGACGTTGTCGGCGCCGTACTCCTCGCGGGCCTGGGCCTCGGTGAGACCGACCGAACCGACCTCGGGTTCGGAGTAGGTGACCTTGGGGATGTCGACGTCGCGGATCGGCCGCGGATTGAGACCACCGATTTCCTCCGCAACGAAGATGCCGTGCTGGAAGCCGCGGTGCGCCAACTGCAGGCCCGGTGTGATGTCGCCGACCGCGAAGACCCCGGGAACATTGGTGTGCTGGCGGTCATCAACGAGGACCCATCCGCGGTCCATGGCGATGCCGGCTTCTTCATACCCGAGGCCGCTCGTCTGCGGGCCACGGCCAACCGCCACGAGCAGGATGTCGGCGTCGAGGGTGTCACCGTTCTCCAACGTGACGTGGACACCGTCGTCATCCTGGGTCGCGCTCGCAAATCGCACCCCGGTGGTGAAATTGATGCCGCGCTTGCGGTAGGCGCGCTCGAACGCCTTGGACACGGCGGAGTCCTCTGCGGGGACGAGCGTGGGTAGCGCCTCGATGATGTGCACGTCGGTGCCGAAGGACTTCCATACGCTCGCGAACTCGACGCCGATCACGCCGCCGCCGAGCACGATCGCCTTGCCCGGAACGTAGTCCAACGTCAGTGCCTGGTCGGAGGTCATGATGCGCCCGCCAATGTCGAGGCCGGGG
>JAYNIC010000103.1:5695-7831 GCA_038108715.1 Candidatus Nanopelagicales bacterium
CGACCGTGCGTAGGAGCCGGTCGCGAGCACGATGTTCTTGCCGGTGTAGACCGTGCCGTCGACGGTCACGGTGTTCGGGGAGGTCAGGCGGCCCTCACCCTCGACGTAGGTGACGTTGCGGCTCTTGACCAGGCCCTGCAGGCCCTTGTAGAGGCGTCCAACAACGCCGTCGCGGTACGAGTTGACCTTGGCCATGTCGATGCCCTCGAAGGTGGCATGTACGCCGAAGTCCTCGCTGTCGCGGGCCGAGTCGGCCACCTCGGCGGCATGCAGCAACGCTTTGGTCGGGATGCAGCCGCGGTGCAGGCAGGTTCCGCCGAGCTTGCCCTTCTCGATGAGGATCACGGACAGGCCGAGTTGGGATGCGCGCAGGGCGCACGCATAGCCGCCACTACCTCCTCCGAGGATGACGACATCTGCCTCGTTCACCGACAACTCCTTCCCAGGGGGTTGCCGCCTATCCTTCCATTACGGCACCTGGAGGACTCGGCAGGGACGTCAGCGGTCAGTCCAGGCGGCCCGCGGCCAGATCCTCGGCCAATTGGATGAAGGTGCGGACCGCTGCCCCCGTGCCCCCCTTGGGGGTGTAGCCGTACGGCGCCCCCTCATTGAAGGCAGGTCCGGCGATGTCGAGATGGGCCCAGCGTCGCTCGGCCGGGACGAATTCGCGCAGGAAGGCGGCCGCGCTCAGCATGCCGCCCTTGCCGTCCCCGATGTTCTTGATATCGGCGACGTGGGAATCGAGGGTCCCGCGGGACTCCTCGGGGATGGGCAGGTGCCACATGACTTCCCCGGCCCGCTGCGAGGATTCCCACACGGCCACGCGAACGTCGTCCCCGTTGGCCATGACGCCGCTGGTGCGGTCGCCGAGGGCGATCACGGCGGCGCCGGTGAGCGTGGCGGCATCGACGATGAGGTCTGGCTCTTCCTCGGCCGCGCGGACGAGGGCATCAGCCAGGATCAGGCGTCCTTCGGCGTCCGTGTTGAGGACCTCGACGGTGCGTCCGCCGTAGATGGTGATGACATCACCGGGTCGTTGGGCGTGGCCGCCAGGCATGTTCTCCACGGTGGGTATCCAGCCCACGACGTTCACCTTTAGGCCAAGTCGCGCGATGGCGGTCACGGCGCTGATCACAGCGGCTGCGCCACTCATGTCGCACTTCATGGTCTCCATGGCCTTCGGCGGCTTCAGCGATAGGCCGCCCGAGTCGAAGGTCACGCCCTTGCCCACGAGGGCCAGCGTCCCCTTGGCCTTCTTGGGTGCGTACTCCATCCGGATAAGCCGTGGTGGATTGGCCGACCCCTGCCCGACCGCGAGGATCCCGCCAAAGTCGTCCTCCGCAAGATGCTCTTCGTCCCATACTTCGACACTGACGGGTAGTTGGTGCACGGCATCAATAGCCGCGTGGGCGAGTTGCTCCGGCGGCAACGCCGACGGGGGAGTGTTGACCAGATCGCGGGCAGCGTTGACGGCCTCGGCGACAATCTTGGCGCGCTGTAGAGCCGCGGCGTCGGCCTTGTTGGCGGGGTTGCCGCTGACGTGCACCGTGCTGACCGGCTTTGGCGAGGTTTTCGTGCCCGCGCCTTGGAATGCTGTGAACTGGTAGGAGCCGAGGAGTACCCCGGTAGCGGTGGCCTCGATGCGCTCCGGTGTGGCTTCACCTAGGTGGATGAGCGCCGATCGGGTGCCCTCGAGGGCTTTGGCTGCGGCCGCGGCGATCCGCCGCGTTTGCTCGGCGTCAGGCTCGGCGTTCTCCCCAAGGCCCACGGTCACAATGAGCGGCGCGATGGCCAGCCCACCAGACGGGACCTTCGTGATCTCGCCCCGTTTGCCCTTGGCGCCCAGCGTCTCGAGCATGTCGTGCAGCATGCTGCGGGTAGCCGCGGGGACGACCGCGGGAAGCGCAAGGTCCTCGGTGATGCCGAGCACCAGGGCGTCGACGTCAAGGTTCACCGGATCAGCATTCGACAACTTCACACTCGTCATGGCTGAACCCTACCGACGCCAACAGGAATCGGTAGTGGGGAAGTTCTCCTGGCCTTGATGCCGGCGTTCTGTCGCTCAGGTGGGTATTGGTGGTCCGGTGGTCCAGGTGCGTCCGTCGGGTCCGGTGCCGGTGACTTCATGGTTGGGGT
>JAYNIC010000104.1:0-7783 GCA_038108715.1 Candidatus Nanopelagicales bacterium
CGTCTGCGCCGACCATCCTGATTGTCGCGACGACCCACGATCCGGCCACGCCACGTCCCTTCGCCGAGGTGTTGGCCAAGGAGATTGGCAATGCGGTGGTGATTGTGCGCGAGGGCGACGGTCATACGGCGTACCGCGAGGGATCTGACTGCATCGACGATGCGATCGACGGCTTCCTACTCACCGGCGTGCTGCCCGAAGATGGTCTGTTCTGCGAGTGACCTACGCTGCGGTGCATGACGGTACGTCAGCCTGATATCGACCTGCGATCCGACACGGTCACGAGACCGACGGCGGCCATGCGGGCGGCCATGGCGGCCGCCGAGGTCGGCGATGACGTCTTCGGGGATGACCCCACGGTGATCGCTCTGGAGGAGCGCGCCGCTGGCTTGCTCGGCAAGGAGGCGGGCCTTTTCGTTGCCTCGGGCACGATGGGCAACCTCGTTAGCGTGATGGCTCATGTGCCGCGCGGAGGGGAGATCATCGCGCCGGCCACCTCCCATGTCATCAACGATGAGGCGGCTGGTTACGCCGTCGTCGCGGGCGCAGGGATAACCGGTGCTGCCGAAGAACCGTCCGGCGAGATGACGATTGCCTCTGTCGTCGACGCGATTCGCGATCCCGACGATCCGCACTGCGCCCTGACGAGTCTGGTCGTCGTGGAGAACTGCCACGCGCATTCGATGAGCCGACCCCTCACCCCCGACTACATGTCGCGATTGCGGGAGGCGCTTCCCGATGATCTGCCGATCCACGTCGATGGAGCTCGTCTGTTCAACGCGGCGGTCGCCCTCGGTGTCCCGGTAGCCGATCTCGTTCGCAAGGCGGACTCAGCGACGTTCTGCCTGAGCAAAGGCCTGGCGACACCGGTCGGGAGCGTTGTGGTGGGCACGCGCGAGTTCGTTGATCGTGCACGTCGAGCGCGCAAGCTCCTCGGTGGTGGGATGCGCCAAGCCGGCGTACTTGCGGCGGCCGGGCTGGTGGCTCTGGCCGATGATGTGGACGGCACCGTCGATCGGCTCGCGGAAGACCACGCCCTGGCTCGGATACTTGCGGAGGGTCTCGCGCAGCAAGACGGCATCGTCAGCCCGGGTCATCTGGCTCAGCCGGCGCCAGGTCTGCTCGATCCGGACCGGGTTGCCACGAACTTCGTGCTCTTCGCCGTCGCGGGCGGGCCGGAACGCCGCACGGCGTACCTGCAGGCCATGGCCGACCAGGGTGTCGCCATGGTGGCCTATCCGCACGGTCAGATTCGTGCGGTCACCCATCTGGGCATTGAGCGGGCAGATGTCGACCGAGCCATCGAGGCGAGCGCCCGCGCCCTCGCGTCGACTACACCGTAAGGGCGACGACGGCGACGAGCGCCGTGATGACGCCGGCCCATTGCACGCGTGACATGCGCTCCTTGAGTAGGAAGTGCGCCAGTAGCAGGGTGGGCGCCGGATACAGCGCACCGATGACCGCCACGACGGATAGTTCACCGTTTTGCGCAGCGAGTTGGAAGGTGCCGTTGGCGAGAGCGTCGAGGGCACCTGCGCCGATCGCAAGAAGCCATGGATAGGGCTGCCAGGACTCTCGTCCGTGGCGCATGAGGAGGTAGATCGCGACGACGCCGACGCCGAGCGTCGACCACCACCGGCTGATGGTGGCCACCCAGACCCCGGAGCTCTCGGGAGCGACACCGAGCGCCGTGAGGAAGAGACCAATGGCGAGCCCTGCGCCCGCGGAGAGTAGTAGAGCCCGCGGAGTGACCTTGGCGTGCTTTCCCGATTCCCGACTGACGAGGATCACCGCGATGAGGGCCAAGACACACCCCACGATGAACAGGACGGTGAGCGGGTCTCCGAGAAGGAGTCCGGCGAGCACGGGGATGGCCGCTCCGCCGATGGCCGTGAGCGGGGACACGATCCCCATGGGGCCGGTCGCCAGAGCGGCGTAGAGCAGGATCATGCCGATGGTGCCCACGAGCGATGTGGCAAGCGACAGCCAGATGACGTCGCGGTCGATGGTGCCGGGCACGATGAAGAGGGCAAAGATGGTGAGGATGACTGCGCCAGCGGGGTACGTGATGGCGATGACGCGGATGCTGCCGACGCGACGTGAGCCGACGCCGCCGGCGACATCGGCAGACCCCCAGGCAACGCTGGCGACGAGCGCGAGAAGGGCGCCCATCGCCACCTCCTTGTGTCCGGGGGCGTCACTCTACGGGTTGTGCTCGGCCTAAGGGATCGGACGGCCCAGGATGCGACGGAATCCGTCGCGCAACGTCCAGCCGCTGCTCTCTGGTGACTGCCGCGGCTTGGGTGTCATCGCTGCGATGACAGCGTCGTACGTCGCCCGGGGCAAGATCGCGCCTTCACGGCGTACGGCGTCGGGGGCGACAGCCAGGATCCGATCGCGGCGGAGCCAACTCGACCGGCCCTCGGAATCCCAGGGTCCACGACCGATCGCCAACCAATCCTGGTCACCGCTGCGATCACGGCTCGACAGCAGCAGCCCGATGAGACGGTGGTCCTCAGCGCGGCCGACGATGGCGATGGGGCGGTCCTTGCCGACGGAGTGGTCCTCCTCGTAGGAGACCCACGCCCAGACGATCTCGCCCGGGTCGGGATCGCCATCCATCTTTGGTGAGTACTCCCAACTCACCGGACCGGAATAGGTGTGCGCACCCCCGCGTTCGGGCTCGGGCTCGCCGTCGGACACCGGTGCATCATCCCCGCATCATGAGCTACGCATCATGAGGTAGAGGACGAGGAACGAAATGGGCAGGCCGAAGTCGTACAGCAGCACGATGGAGTTGCCGGGCGCGAAGTTCTTCGACGTGACCATCTCGCGAATGTGATTGGCTCCGGCAAGGACGAGGAACACTGACAGGGCCACGGCGACCGGAAGCCAGGCTGCAGACGAACTTTGCGCCGCGATGATCCCGGCAAGACCCAACCCAAAGGAGGCAAATCCGATCTCGTACTGGAAGCCGTTGGTCTGCCAGCCGATGTTCTTCGCGGTGCTCTTGGCGAACACGGTGTGCATGACACCGCTCACCAAGACCATGAAGCCAGCCGGGACGTAGAGCATCCACCTCATGGCGGAGTCAGCGAATGCCTCCCCGCTCACGGCGCCGGGGGCGGCCACATTGAAGAGGGCCAGCGCCCAGGCGATCACGATGGTCAACGGCAGAAACAGAACTCCCATGCCGCTGAGGTTAGTGCTCTGGGCAGGCAATTCCTAGAGGTTTGCTTCGAGGGCTTCCCGCATGACGTCAGCCGATAGCTCGCGGCCGGTCCACAGCCGGGCATTCGTCAGCGCCTGGTTGACCAGCATCCCGAGCCCGGGCAGTACGGCGCAGCCGCGGTCGGCCGCACGCTGCAGGAACGGCGTCATCGGCGGATTCGCCACGACATCGGCGACCAGCATGGACGAGAGCAGACTGGCATCGGCGACGTCGGGTGTGTCCGTACTCGGGTGGAATCCGATGGATGTCGCATTGACGACGATGTCGGTGTCCACCGGCACGTCGTATGTCGCGTCCCACACGACAAAGTGCGAAGCGGCCGGAGTGTGGGCAGCGACCAACTCGGCCAGTTCTGCGCCGCGCTCGATTGACCGATTAACGATGGTGATGTGGGCAGCCCCGGCGAGGGCTGTCTCCACCGCGATGGCGCGCGCCGCACCGCCGGCCCCCAGGATGACCACCCGCTTGCCGGCCGGATCGACCATCTGGCGAAGGGCATTGACGAAACCCTGACCGTCGGTGTTCTCACCGATCAAGTAGCCGTCGCGATTGATGACGCAGTTCACCGCACCGATGATCTCGGCCGACGGCGCGAGTTCATCGAGGTAGGCCAGGATGGCGACCTTGTGCGGGATCGAGCAGTTGAAGCCGAGCCACCCCATGCCGATCGCTCCCCGAACTGCATCTCCGAGACGCTCCGGCGGCACCTCGCAGTTGATGTACCGGATGTCCAGATCCGCATCGGCATAGGCCGCCTCCATGACCGCCACGGTGGGATTCTGCGCAGCCGACGTTGCGAACGACCCGGTGAGTTCGGAGAGAAATCCGCCCACGGTGACCTCCAGTGTTGGTGAGCGACCCAGCGGGTCATTGCCGAGCCTAGTGGTCCATGATCGGGGGATGGCTCGCATGGGAATCCTCGGCGTCGGCACGATCGCGGAGGCGGTGGTGCGGGCGATGTGCGCGCGACCGGGTCAGTCCGATGAGTTCATCCTGTCGCCCCGATCAGAGGCGAGGTCGAAGCGCTTGGCGCAGGAGTTCGGCAACTGTCGACGCGCGGACTCCAACCAAGAGGTGATCGACGGGTCCGACATCGTCGTCCTCGCCATGCGGCCCCAGGACCTCGACGAGGCGCTCGAGGGTCTGACCTTTCGGCAGGATCAGATCGTGGCGAGTTTCATCGCGGCGCTCCCGCCGTCGCAGGTCGCCGAACTCACCGCCCCGGCAATCCGGACGTGCCAGGTCATCCCCCTGCCGGCCATCGCCATACATCGTGGCCCGCTCGTCATCAGTCCCGGCATCCCCGAGGTGGTCGAGGTGTTCGACGGCCTCGGAGATGTGATCGTCTTGGACGACGAGACCAAGATTCGCGTGCTTAGTTGTGCATCCGCGATCATGTCCACGTACTACGAGGCGCAGAACCGCGTCATCGACTGGATCATCGATCAGGGGGTGGCGCCGCAGACCGCGTCGCTCTACATCCGCAGCGAATTGGACGGCCTTGCCAGCGTTGGCAAGGCGGTATCGGAGGATCAGCGGGCAGAACTTCCCGCCGAGCATCAGACGCCGGGCGGGCTCAACGAGCGGGTTCGCGCCGGGCTCTTGGCCGCGGGTTGGTTCGACGCCCTCGTTGGCCAGGTCGATGGCATCTATCGCAACGCCGTCCTGCGCGGTCCGGACGTCGACTAGCGGCGCGACGGGCGCCGCCACGGTCACACACCTATAGTCAAACGGTGCGCGCGTTCATCGGAACTGTGATTCTCGGGCTGCTCGTGGCCCTCGCTCCGACCGCCGCCGCGCAGGCCGCCCAGTCGATCCTCATCGAGGGTGCCGCGAGCAGTGCGGATGACCCGACGCCGGTGCTTCTCGACGCTGATCTCTACCTCCCCGAGCAGACCCCCGCGCCCGCCATAGTGCTCGCGCACGGGTTCGGGGGGAGCAAAGCCTCGGTCGCCGAGGATGCTCAGTGGTGGGCCGATCAGGGCTACGTCGTCCTGGCCTACACGGCCCGAGGGTTCGGCGAGTCGACCGGCCGCATCTCGATGAACTCCCCTCAGTTCGAGGTGGCCGACGCGCAGCGCATCCTGGACGATCTTGCTGATCGATCCGAGGTTGTCACCGATGCTGCAGGTGATCCGCGCGTGGCTGTCGCGGGCGGGTCCTACGGCGGGGCGCTTGCGCTCCTACTCGCCGGGTACGACGACCGCGTCGACGCGGTGGCCGCCGACATCACGTGGGCGGATCTGGAGTCGGCGCTGCTGCCGCAATTCGGGGTCGGGGAGCCCACGCCCGGCGTCTACAAGTCCCTGTGGACCTCGTTCTTCTTCGCTTCTGGGTTGGGCTTCCGTCCGGGATCTCCCGTCACCGAATGCGGACGGTTTAGTCCGGACTGGTGTGCGGCGTACCTCGAGGTGGCGACTACCGGCACCGTGTCGTCTGAGGTTGCCGAACTGATGCGTGCTTCCTCGCCGGTGACGGTCGGTGACCGAATCACCGCGCCGGTCCTGCTCGGTGGCGGTGAAGCCGATTCACTCTTCCCGCTTTCCCAGACCGATATGAACGCCGCGGTGATCACCAACGCTCCGCTTAAGGTCCTCTGGCACGCCGCCGGTCACGACGGCGGCGTCAACGAGAGCGAACGACTGCGCGACCTCACCGCGACCTGGTTCGACGCGTATCTGCGGAGCGGTCCAGCGGTGCCCGACACCTTCGAGGTGTCGCTGGCGTCCGGCTCGGCGTTGAACGCGCGGGATGCCGGGTCGATCGAGGTACTGACCTCCCCGACCTACCCCGGACTCTTCGGCGACGAGAGTGCCGACGTGCCGATCGCCGGACCCCCGCAGCAAATCCTCGCTCCGGCCGGTGGCGAGCCCGCGGCCATCACGGCGCTCCCCGGGGCCGGGGGGCTCGGCGCCCTCGCCGGAGATCGCCTCGGGGTGCCTGTGCCGGGTCAGACCGCCGTCTTCATCTCCGAGCCGCTGGCCGGTGGCCAACGCATCATCGGTTCCTCGCGCGTGCAGATCACCATCTCGTCTGATCGCCCACTCACCGACGCTGTCCTTTACGCCGCTCTTCGCATTGTCGGATCCGACGGTCGACAGAGTCTGCCGCAGGGACTGGTGTCGCCCATCCGCGTCGCCGAACTCGGCCCCGAGCCGGTGACGCTCGACGTCGTGCTGCCGACGATCGTGGCCCAGGCCGCGGCCGGAGAGCGCCTCGCGGTGACGGTCTCGACCACGGATTTCGGATACCGCAACTCCGTGCAGCCCGCTGTTTACACGGTGCAGTCGGGGGGAGTCGTCAGCGTTCCGAACGTCGCTGGCGCTGTCGGAAGCGTCAGTTGGCCGGCCTGGATCTGGCCGCTCGGTGCGGTACTGGTGACCATCCTCATCTGGGTCGTCGTTGCGCTCTTGCGTCCGCGCTATCACGAACCGAAATCGCCAGAGCCCGTCTCTCCTCTCGCGGTGTCCAGCCTGGTCAAGGAGTTCCGCGGTGGCGTGCGGGCGGTCGATGACGCCAACTTCGAGATCCCATCCGGGGTCGTCGTCGGACTGCTCGGACCCAATGGCGCGGGCAAGACGACGACCATTCGGGTGGCGATGGGCCTGATCGCTCCCACGGCGGGCGACGTTCGCATTTTCGGTGAGGTGACCCATCCGGGTTCGCCGGTGCTTGCGCGCGTGGGTTGCTTCGTCGAGGGCCCCGGTTTCCTGCCTCACCTGTCCGGTCGGCGAAATCTCGACCTGTTCTGGCGGGCATCTGGGCGCGAAGGTGACCCCCGTCTCGATGAGGTCCTGGAGATTGCGGGCCTCGGCAGCGCCGTAGACCGTCGTGTGCGCACCTACAGCCAGGGCATGCGACAGCGCCTGGGGATCGCACAGGCCATGCTCGGCATGCCAGACCTGCTCGTGCTCGATGAGCCGATGAACGGCCTTGATCCGCCGCAGATCCGGGAGATGCGAGATGTCCTCAAGGCCTACGCCGAGGCCGGTCGCACGGTCATCGTGTCCTCCCATCTGCTCAGCGAGGTGGAGCAGACGTGCAGCCGTGTTGTGGTCATGAACCGTGGCACGGTCGTCTACAGCGGGACGGTGGAGCAGTTGCTCGCGGGCCGCTCGGGGCTGCGCCTGGAAGATGTCTTCCTTGAACTCGTCGGCGAGGGACACGGGGTGGAGCGATGAGCGAGACCACCTACCGCGTCCATCACACGCTTACCGTGCGTGTCGAACTCGCCCGTCAGCTTCGGCGGCGGCGTACCTGGATCGCCCTCGGCCTGGTGATCGCCCTGCCCCTCATCGTGGTGGCGGCGGTCAAACTCGGCCCGCAGCAGCGCGGATTCGGTGACGGCGATCTGGACCTGGTCGGGCTCGCGACCGCCGGGCCGTGGAACTTCACCCTCACGATGCTGCTGTTCTCATCGGGATTCCTCCTCACCATCCTCGCCGCCATGTTCCTCGGCGACGCGGTGGCGAGTGAGGCGTCGTGGTCCACGCTGCGCTACTTACTTGCGGCGCCAGTGCCTCGGCGACGGCTGCTACGCGCCAAGGTCAT
>JAYNIC010000105.1:0-7736 GCA_038108715.1 Candidatus Nanopelagicales bacterium
CATCATGGAATTGGTCTACGACATCGAGAAGACCGGACGGTTGACGAGCCAGGTCAATCCGGCACCGTTTGTCGAGGGGCTCAAGGGCATCGCTCCGCCACGGATGGATCACCTCCTAGTCAAGTGCGAGGAGGTCGGCGAAGCAACGAAGTTCTACACCGAGGTGCTCGGCTTCCGGTTGACCGAACAGTTGCTCGATGGCGACGGTCACCAGACGGCCACCTGGATGGAGCGCTCTCACTCGCCACACGACCTGGCGCTGGTATCGGGCCAAAACGGCGGCTTCCACCATTTTGCCTACTGGCTCGACGACTGGGATCACGTCCGCAAGTCCGCGGACATCCTGGCGTACAACGGAATCTCCATCGATGTGGGTCCCACGCGCCACGGCATCACACGCGGCAACACCATCTACTTCTTCGATCCGCTGGGCACTCGGAACGAGGTCTTCACCGGTGGCTACCGACCCGACCCGGATTTCCCCACCATCACCTGGACGGAGGACAACGTGGGGCGCGCTGTCTTCTACTACGAGGGCGAGGTCAACAACCGATTCTTGACGGTGCACACCTGATGGGCATCCTTCGCCTGTCGCACGTCGAGATCAAGGTCCCGGACCTCGAGCTCGCCACCGCCTACTACTCGGAGGTGGTTGGGCTCATCGAGACGGCTCGGACGCCAGAGCGGGTCTACCTGAAGTGCTGGGATGAGCAGCAGCACCACTCGGTCATCTTGAACTATGAACCGTCGCACGGGCTGGCGTACATGAGCTGGAAGGTCGAGGACGAGGCCGACCTGGATTTCTATGCGGCGCGCCTCGGTGAGGCTGGCATCGCAGTTGAACGACTCGAGGGCGCCGCGGTCGGACCGGGGGGTGGCAAGGCCATTCGGTTCACCACTCCGTCCGGCCATCAGATGGAGCTCATCTACGGGATGGAACTCGTCGGCAACCTCCTGCCGCTGTTCAACCCTCCACCCAAACCACTCAACCTCGTAGGCGTCGCCCCGCCGCGGCTGGACCACATCTTCATCACGGTCGAAGACGTCGGTGCCATGACGCGCTTTCTCCAGGAAGCGCTCGACTTCCACCTGACCGAGCAGGTCGTTGGTGATGACGGATTCCAGATCGCCACCTGGCTCGAGGTCTCCCATTCCTCGCACGACATCGCGCTGGTCACTGGGCCAGATGGAGGCCTGCACCACTTCGCCTTCTGGGTGGACGATTGGAATGAGATCCGCGACGCCGCCGATGTGATGGCGTACCACGGTGTACGGATCGACACGAATCCCACGCGGCACGGCGCGACGCGGGGCAACTGCCTGTACTTCTTCGATCCCGCTGGCAACCGGAATGAGGTGTTCACGGGTGGGTACTGGACCGACCCGGACGATGAGCCAGTCACGTGGACTGAGGGCGAAATGGGCCGCGCCCTCTTCTATTACGACGGTGTCGTTGACCAGAGATTCCTGACGGTTCACACCTGAGAGGCGATGCGCACATGACCACAATCGACGCGGGCGAGGAGGCTACGAAGGTCTCGTTGCCGCGCACCGAGCGACCGGATGCTCCGGCCTATCTGCAGCGGTATCAGGAACGCCAGACTCGCGCCTCCGCACCGGCGGCAACGCCGGAGGAGACCGACGCGAGCACGCCGCTGTACCTGCGTCGCTTTCGCGAACGACGCCAGGATGGCAATGCCCTTGAGGCGCCGGTTCCGCTCTGGGAGGGTGCCGAGTTGGGGGCCACCCGCGCATGGGCTGAAGTCACACGCACCCGCGAGATCATCCCGGAAGCGAAGGAGCAGGTACCCGCGGTCGCGACGGATTTCTACCTGGTGCGGCATGGTGAGACCCAGGGCTACTCCACCGAGTCCGGACTCACCCCGCTGGGCTCCTGGCAGTCACACCGACGCGGCCAGGAGTTGGCACGGCGTGTCTTGAGCGGGCACACGGTCACGATGGGATGCGCGGACACCAACCGAGCCCGGCAGACGGCTGAGGGCATCCGCCGCGGACTACTCGACCAACTGGTTCTCTTCGGTCGCGAGGCAGACATCGGTGAGATCAAGCCCTACGAGGAGTTTCGTAACTTCCAGGTGGCTACCCCGGATGGATTCCGCGATGTCACCCAGGCGTTCCGGCAGTACCACTCCGAAATGGAGATGTACGAGCGAGTTCGCGAAGGGGGGCGCCCGCAATGGTTGGTGGACGTCGACCGCTTCTGGGGCATCCAGGCCGGTGGCGGAGATCCCATCACGCACTGGTTGACGATGCCGATGCTCACTTTTGAGCCTCCCGTCGCCTGTGTCCGACGTTTCTGGGCGGGCATCTTGCGAATGCATGAGGAATCCCCTGGCCAGACGACGATCGTGGCGACTCACTCCGGTCCGATCCGGGCTTTTGCCACCTGGGCCATGGGCTACGACCCCGGTGAGCCCTTCAACACCGAGTTCGTGCGCGTGAGGATTCTCCGCGACTCGAACGACGCGGTTGTCCTCTACCGAAATCGGGTCCAGGAGGTGCCCGTGCCCGACCTCGACGACTTCCCCGATTGGTGGGCCGGTCTTGAGGGCAAAGCAGTGCCGGCGTCACGGCGGGGGATGTAGTGATGAGCGGCACCACCATGTGGTTCCAGAGCTACTGGCCGGGAATGAAGGCCGATGTCGGCGGCAAGGCCGCAAGCTTGGGGGAGATGACCGGGGCCGGCCTGCCCGTGCCCCCCGGATTCGCCATCACCACAGGCGGGTACCGGCAGGCCCACGACGAGGCAGACCTCGATGCCACGCTGGCCCGTCTGCTGCACGGCCTCGACGTTGAGGACACGGCCATGGTCTCCCGGGTCTGCAGCGAGGTGCGCGACGCGATCCGCACGATGCCCCTGCCGTCTGAGGTCGAGGCGGAGATTCGTCGGTCGTACGACGAGCTCTGCCATATGGCTGATGCGGTGAACCTCCCCGTTGCCGTGCGTTCGTCTGCGACGTCGGAGGATTCCCCGGATGCCTCGTTCGCCGGTGAGCATGACACGTACCTCTGGGTGCGTGGTGGCGACGACGTGGTGGACGCCGTACGCCGGTGCTGGGCCAGCCTGTTCACCGATCGGGCCACCTGCTACCGCGTCGAAATGGGATACGAGCACCGCTCCGTGGAGATGGCCGTCGTCGTCCAAAAGATGGTTCGTCCCAAATCAGCGGGCGTCGCCTTCACGCTGAACCCGTCCGATGGCGACCGGTCGGTAATCGCCATTGACTCGGCCTGGGGTTTCGGTGAGGGTGTGGTCTCCGGAGAGGTCACCCCGGACAACTTCCTCGTCGACAAGGTGCTGTTCGAGGTCAGCAAGCGCAACGTCTCCACCAAGGAGTCCGAATTCGTCCTGACCGACCATGACACGGTCGAAAAGGTGGACTGCGACGCTGGCAAAGCGAGCGAGCCTTCACTCACAGACGATGAAATCAAGGCCATAGCCCGGCTCGCTCGCACCGCCGAGCGGCACTACGGAAGCCCCCAGGACATCGAGTGGGCCGTGGACCTCGACCTCCCGGATGGCGACAACATCATCCTTCTCCAGGCCCGGCCGGAAACGGTTTGGAGCAAGAAGGCACCACAGCGCATCACAGCAGGGCAGAATCCGTCTGACTTCATGGCCAGCATCGTCTCCACGTTGGTCAATCCACTGCACGCCCGCAACAAGTGAAGTACTCAGATCGACCTTGAGGAGAACGCATGAGTAAGAGTTTCCCCAGCCCGTTCGAGGTCCCCTCTCCAGAAGGTGCCTCGAACTGGACCAGCCTTTACCCCTACGGACTCGTCTTCAGTGAGGACCGCAAGGACTATGAGGACTCCGTCTTCTGGTTCCAGGACGGCATGCATTGGCCGGATCCGCTCCCGCCGTGGGATGCCTCCATCATCGACCTGGCCTTCGGAGCGTTGAGCCAGTACAACAGCCGTGTCTTCATCGTGCCCCCGGCGAACGGGCTCAGCGTGCGCCTGCTCAACGGCTACGTCTACCTGTCGCCGGTCCCGGCCGACCCGGCCGAGATCGAGAAGCGGGCTGGCATGTTCATGGAGCGCGCCGGCTACTACTTCATGAACTGGAACGACCTCTACGACAAGTGGATGCTCAAGGTCCGCGCCCTGGTGGGTCGGCTCGAGGCGATCGAGATCGAGCCGCTTCCTGACGTCGAGGACTTCGCGGTCGTTCAGGAGGGTCACGGCAAGACCAGCGGCTTCGACCTCTACAAGGCGTACAACGACCTCCTGACGGCGGTCGCCGAGATCTGGAACTACCACTTCGAGTTCCTCAACCTCGGCTACGCCGCCTACCTGGACTTCTTCGGGTTCTGCAAGACCGCTTGGCCGAACATTCCCGACCTCGCCATCGCCAAGATGGTGGCTGGAGTCGAGGTGGACCTGTTCCGTCCCGATGAGGAGCTCAAGCGCCTCGCGCGACTGGCCAGGGACACTGGTGTCGCCGACGCGTTCGGCTCGGGTGATGTCGAAACTACCTGCGAGATTCTCAAGGGCAGCGATGCTGGCCGGTCCTGGATCTCCTCCTTCGAGGAGTCCGCAGAGCCGTGGTTCAACTTCTCCACCGGATCGGGCTTCTACCACAAGGACAAGATCTGGATCGAGAACGTCGAGGTCCCCTTCGAGTTCATCAAGAACTACATCGAGATGCTCAACAAGGGCGAGGACATCGCGCGCCCGATCGAGGCCATTCACGCCGAGCGCGATCGAATAGTGGCGGAGTACACCGAGTTGCTCTCCAGCGACGAGGATCGTGAGGCGTTCCAGGGCAAGCTTGGGCTGGCTCGAGTGGTCTTCCCGTACGTGGAGAACCACAACTTCTATGTCGAGCACTGGACCCATTCGGTGATTTGGCGCAAGATGCGTGCGATCGGCTCGGTCTTCGTCAAGGAAAGTTTCATCGAGCAGCCGGATGACATTTTCTACATGCATCGCGGTGAGGTCCACGACGCCATCGCGGACCTGTACAACTCCTGGGCTGCTCCGGAGCCGGCTCGCGGACCGAAGTACTGGCCGCCGATCATCAAGCAGCGCCGTGCGATGGTTGACGCCTGCAAGAAGCAGAAGCCACCGCCCGCACTCGGCACTCCGCCGGAGGTCATCACCGAGCCCTTCACCGTCATGCTCTGGGGTGTCACCTCGGAGTCTGTGGATGGCTGGCTCGGGGCGGCCGACAATGCGGACGGCAGCCTGAAGGGCATGTCGGCTTCGCCGGGCGTGGTCGAGGGCGTCGCGCGCGTGATCTTCTCGCCCGACCAGATCGCGGAGGTCCAGGAGGGTGAGATCCTCGTTGCGCCGCTGACGGCCCCGTCCTGGGCGCCGATCTTCGGCAAGATCGCAGCGACCGTGACGGACACCGGCGGCATGATGAGCCACGCCGCCATCGTGTGCCGTGAGTACGGCCTGCCAGCGGTCACGGGGACGTCGTTCGCGACAAGCACGATCTCAACTGGCGACCGCATCCGTGTCGATGGCAACACCGGCGTCGTCACCAAGTTGGGCTAGCGGGCCGAGGTCGGCTCGCTCGTCGAGTTAGCGACCACGCGGCCCAAGCACGAGGGCGCCGCCCGGGGAAGGGGACTGGAGTCCGTTTCCCCGGGCGCGTCCCCCCTGGCGGGACGCCATGAGCGCGGCCGGCACTGAGAATCTGTAACGTATTTGGCAACGTCCGGTGAAGCGAGGCACCGGGATTGGGAGGGAAGCCATGCTGACCGTCGAGCAGAATGAGGAACTCACCCGCATCGGGCCCGGCACCCCGATGGGGGAATTGCTGCGCCGCTACTGGTATCCGATCGCGTTCGAGTCTGACTTCGACACGGTGCCGACGAAGACGGTGCGCCTGCTCAGCGAGAACTGGACCTTGTTCAAGACGCCGAAGAGTGGCAGGTACGGCATCGTGCGCGAACAGTGCCCGCACCGCAGCGCCTCGCTCACCTACGGCGTTGTCCACGAGGACGGCATCCGCTGCGGCTATCACGGCTGGAAGTGGGACTTCGACGGGAACTGTGTTGAGCAGCCCGCGGAGGCCGACAACCAGAACTTCCGCGACCGTGTGAAGCAGAAGGCCGGTAAGGCTCAGGTCATGGGCGGCATGGTCTGGGTCTATGTCGGGCCAGACCCGGCGCCGGAGTTGCCACGCTTCGATGTGTTCGTCGAGGACGGCATCCGCGATGTCGGCCACTCCATCCTGCCTTGCAGTTGGCTGCAGATCATGGAGAATTCCGTAGATCCGCACCACGTGGAGTGGCTGCACGGTTACTACTTCGAATTCCTCGGACAAATGCAGGGCTTCGATGCCCCCAAGTCCTTTCAGAAGAAGCACTTGAAGACGGGCTTCGAGGAGATGGAGTGGGGAATCCTCAAGCGACGAGTCCAAGAGGGGGGCACGGAAGAAAACGACGACTGGAAGGTGGGGCATCCGCTCGTCTTCCCGTTCTACATGCGGGTCGGCGGCGCCGGCATCGACCAGATGCAGATTCGCGTCCCCATCGACGAGACCACGACTTGGAAGCTGTTCTATTCCCTGCACCACCCCGACGGTGGGGTGTGGGAGCAGCAGGATCGCCCCGTGGTCTACGAGTACCAGTGGCGTGATGAGCAGGGTCGATTCATCACCGACTACATCGAGGGCCAGGACATCATGGCCTGGGTCTCGCAAGGGGCAATCACGGATCGGACTCAGGAGCACCTGGGCCGTTCGGACGCCGGAGTGGCGATGTTGCGCAAGATGTTCAAGGAGAACATGAAGAAGGTCGCCAACGGTGAGGATCCGATCGGCACCATTCGCGAGAAGCGCGACGTCATCCCCCTTCCCTGCGAGCGGGACAAGTTCGGTGCCGAGCGGGAGTTCGCAGCGGCCTTCATCACGATGGGCTCGATGCGCTACAGCCCCATCAAGCAGCAATTGCTGGATCTGCACGAGGACGCCTGGGCCCGACGTGAGAAGGCCGGCGCCGGTGCATGACCACGCCTCGGCGGACTCCGGCGGTGTCTCCTTGAGCGAGATGCCCCCGGATCCGCATCGCCTGCCTCCACCCGGTTCCTGGTTCGCCGGTGACGCCGAGCGGCACTTACTCGATCGCCCAAAGTTTTGCCCGATGTGCGCGGCCAACATTGAGGTGCACGGTGGCATTTCCACCGAGTACTGGCAGTCGGACCTTCGCGTGTTCATGACCTGGTGCGCCGAGTGCGGCTGGTTCGGCGATGTCGTGCGCTACGACATGGTGACGATCACCGAGGACGAACACTGACTGCCCTTGTCTTCGATTTTGGTGGCCCGGTCCTGCTGACACCCTTCGAATTGCGCGCCGCTGGTGAGCGGTCGATGGGCCTCCCGCCAGGAACCCTGGCGTGGACGGGACCCTTCGACCCGGAGTCGGATGAGGACTGGCTCACCTTTCAAGCCGGGGGCATGAAGGAGACTGAGTACTGGAGCCGCCGCTGCGAGGAGTTCTCGGAACTCACCGGCGAGCCCGCCTCGATGCCGAACTTCATGGCCCATTTGTATGCCGGAACCGTCGACGAACTGACCCGGCCGGAAGCCCGGCAGCTCATCGCGGACGCCAAGGCCGCAGGCGTGCCGATCGGACTGCTCACGAACGACCTGCGCTCCTTCCACGACCAGGACTGGGTCGACAACATGACGATCCTTGGCGAGTTCGACTACATGGTGGAAGGACGTACGGATGGGGTGATGAAGCCCGATCCTCGAG
>JAYNIC010000106.1:0-1406 GCA_038108715.1 Candidatus Nanopelagicales bacterium
GATCGTGGCGTTGGTGAACGCCGCTCGTGACTGGACGCCGAGCGGAGCCGAGGCATCCCTGTACCTGCGTCCGTTCATGCTCGGCACCGAGCGGGGCCTGGGCGTGCGTCCTTCGCGTGAGTACCAGTACCTCCTCATCGCCTCCCCGGCTGGCGCGTACTTCTCCAAGGGCGTGCACCCGGTGACTGTGTGGCTCTCCGATGACTACGTCCGTGCCGCACCGGGGGGCACGGGCGAGGCGAAGTGCGCGGGCAACTATGCCGCGTCCCTCGTCGCCCAGGCCGAGGCCGCCCAGCATGGCTGTGATCAGGTCGTCTGGCTCGACGCCGCCGAGCATCGGTGGATCGAGGAGATGGGCGGCATGAATCTGTACTTCGTCTACGGTTCGGGCGACCAGGCCCGAATCATGACCCCGTCCCTGACGGGCGCCCTGCTGCCCGGCGTAACCCGTGACTCGCTACTCACTGTGGCCCAGGACCTTGGTATCCGCGCCGAAGAGGGGCGGATCAGCGTCGAGGACTGGCAGGCCGGTTGTGCCTCGGGGGAGATCACCGAGGTCTTCGCATGCGGTACGGCGGCCGTGGTGACCCCCGTGGGTGAGGTGAAGTCGCGCAAGGGCAACTGGAAGGTGGGCAACGGGGGTGCGGGCGAGGTCACTATGCGTTTGCGCCAGGCCCTGCTCGACATCCAGACCGGCGCCGCCCCGGATAAGCACACATGGATGCACAAGATCCTCGACACCGAGGAATAGCGGTGGGATACACTCTCCCCGTGCTTCACACCAGCATCATCATTACCTAGCGCATCGGCGCCGCGACGCGGCATCGATGCGCAGCCCTTCGCACCCGCGGGGGGCTTTTTGCTTGAGGAGGACCGGATGGCCACGCTGCCTCTCGGCGACGACTTCCACGTCTATGACACGACCCTGCGTGACGGTGCCCAGCGCGAGGGGATTGCCTACTCCGTGGCCGACAAACTCGCGGTCGCCCGACTGCTTGACGACTATGGTGTCGGCTTCATCGAAGGTGGTTGGCCGGGCGCCCTCCCGAAGGACACCGAGTTCTTTGCGCGCGCCCGCGAGGAGATCGACTTCCACACCGCCCAACTCGTCGCCTTCGGTGCCACCCGGAAGGCGGGGGTCAAGGTCGAGGATGATCCGCAGGTCAAGGCGCTGCTGGACTCAGGGGCGCCGGTGGTCACGCTTGTCGCCAAGTCCGATGTACGCCATGTCGCCGAGGCACTGCGCACGACCAACGAAGAGAACCTCGCGATGATCGCCGACACCGTTCGTTTCATTCGTGAGCACGACCGCCGCGTCTTCCTCGATCTTGAACACTTCTTCGACGGCTACAAGCACGATCGCGACTACGGCGTCCGCATCCTCGAGGTGGCCTTCGAATCCGGTG
>JAYNIC010000106.1:1416-7717 GCA_038108715.1 Candidatus Nanopelagicales bacterium
CGTCATGTGCGACACCAACGGCGGCATGCTGCCGCACGGGATGTACGAGATTGTTCAGGACGTCCTGGTTCGATCCGGTGTCCGCCTGGGCATCCACTGCCAGGACGACACGGGCTGCGCGATCGCCAACACCATCTCTGCCGTCGAGGCCGGCGTGACGCATGTGCAGTGCACGGCCAACGGCTACGGCGAGCGCACCGGCAATGCCGACCTCTTCCCGGTCGTCGCCAACCTCGAGACCAAGCTCGATATGCCCGTCCTCCCTGAAGGCAAACTGCGCGAGACCATGCGCATCTCGCATGCCATCGCGGAGATCGCCAACATCGCCCCGGACACCCACCAGCCGTACGCCGGGATCTCCTCGTTTGCCCACAAGGCGGGCCTGCATGCCAGCGCGCTCAAGGTCAATGCCGAGCTCTACAACCACATCGACCCGTCGATCGTGGGCAACGACCAGCGAATCCTCATCACTGAGATGGCCGGCCGGGCCTCGGTTGAATTGAAGTCCCGCGAACTAGGACTCGACATTGCCGACGACCCGTCCACCCTGGCCAAGGTTGTCGAACGGGTGAAGGAATTGGAAGCGCGTGGCTGGACCTTCGAGGCCGCCGATGCGTCCTTCGAACTGCTCGTCCTCGATGCCGGTGATCAGGGGCGGCCGCAACCGTTCACGGTTGAGTCTTGGCGCACGATCGTGGAGCAACAGACCGACGGCCGGGTGCTCAGTGAGGCAACCGTGAAGGTTTACGCCGGTGGACGCCGCGCGATCGCCACGGCCGAAGGCAACGGCCCCGTCAACGCCCTGGACCGGGCCATGCGTGAGGCGCTCGTCGAACTCTTCCCGGCGCTGGAATCCGTGCACCTCACCGACTACAAGGTGCGCATCCTGGAGGGCGTTGCCGGTACCGACGCGGTCGTGCGCGTTCTCATCGGCAGCAGCGACGGCCGCAGGAACTGGAGCACGGTCGGCGTACACGAGAACGTCATCGCGGCATCGTGGACCGCGCTCGAGGATGCCCTGGCCTACGGCCTGCTGCGCTCCGCCGAGTGATCGGTGCGTTCTTTCGTCACTTTTCGGGGCTAAGCCCCCTGAACTGCCGAAAGAACGAGGGCGGATGCCGCACCGGCCCAAGCAGGCGTGCCAGATAGGGTCGGCGCGTGCGTATTGCCCGTGTTGCCATCGGTTCTGACGTTGCCTTCGCTGCCGTCGAAGGGGACTTCGACGACCGCCAGTCCGTCCTGCCCGACGATGCTGTCCTGCGCATCATCGATGTGCATCCGTTTGGCGAAATCACCTTCACGGGCCAGCAGGTCACCGGAGCCCAGGCGCGTCTGCTCGCCCCCGTCTTGCCGAGCAAGATCATCGCGGTGGGCAAGAACTACGAGGCGCACGCCGCCGAGATGGGTGGCACCGCCCCGGCCGAACCGATGATCTTCCTCAAGCCCAACACCGCCGTGGTCGGCCCTGATACGCCGATCCGCATACCGGCGATGTCACAGCAGGTCGAACACGAGGCCGAACTCGCCGTCGTCATCGGCCGACTGTGCCAGGACGTGCCGCGCGAACGCGTTCACGAGGTGATCCTGGGCTACACCTGCGCCAACGACGTCACCGCGCGCGATCTACAGAAGACCGACGGTCAGTGGGGGAGGGCCAAGGGATTCGACACCTTCTGCCCGCTCGGCCCCTGGGTCGTCACCGACCTCGACCCCAGCGATCTCGCGATCTCCTGCGAGGTGGAAGGAGAGACGCGCCAGTCCGGACGTACCTCCGAACTCGTCCACGATGTGCCCGCTCTGGTGTCGTGGATCAGTCAGGTGATGACGCTGCTGCCCGGCGACGTCATCCTGACCGGTACTCCTGCCGGTGTCGGTCCGCTGCGCGATGGAGAGGAAGTGACCGTGACGATCGAAGGCATCGGCACGCTGGCCAACGAGGTGATCGCGTGAGCGACGTCCGCGTCCGCTTCTGCCCGTCGCCCACCGGTAATCCGCATGTCGGCATGGTGCGCACCGCGCTGTTCAACTGGGCCTACGCACGCCACACGGGCGGCACCTTTGTTTTTCGCATCGAAGACACCGATGCCGAGCGTGATTCCGAAGAGTCCTACCAGATGTTGCTGGACTCCCTTCGCTGGCTCGGCCTGGACTGGGATGAAGGCCCCGAGGTTGGCGGACCGTACGGTCCCTACCGGCAGTCGCAGCGGATGGACATCTACGCCGATGTCGCCCAGCGGCTCGTCGAGTCCGGTCACGCCTACCCCTGTTACTGCACGGCCGAGGAGCTGGAGGCCGAACGTGAGAAGGCGCGCGCCGAGGGTCGTGCGCAGGGCTATGTCGGCACCTGCCGACACCTCACCGCGGAGGAGCGCGCGGACCGCGAGGCCGAGGGCCGCTCCGCTGTCATCCGGTTCGCCATGCCCGAGCACGACTACACGTGGGACGACCTTGTCCGCGGCGAGATCACCTTCGCCCGCGACAACGTGCCCGACTACGTCATCGTGCGCGCGAACGGCGACCCGCTCTACACGCTCGTAAATCCGGTCGACGACGCGCTTATGCGGATTTCCCATGTGCTGCGTGGCGAGGATCTGCTGTCGTCGACGCCACGTCAGATCGCGATGTACGCCGCACTCGCCGATATCGGTGTCGGTGATGGTGGCACCCCACGCTTTGGTCACCTGCCCTACGTCATGGGGGAGGGCAACAAGAAGCTCTCCAAGCGCGACCCGGAGTCTTCGCTGCTCATGTATCGCGAGGAGGGCTACCTCCCGGAGGGGCTGCTCAACTACCTGGCACTGCTCGGATGGTCGATGGGGGACGACCAGGAGTTCTTCTCCCCGCAGCAGATGGCCGCGGCCTTCGACGTCTCGCGGGTCAGCCCCAATCCGGCGCGTTTCGACCTCAAGAAGTGCACCGCCATCAATGGCGACTGGATCCGCAGCCTGACGCCGGAGGATCTGGCCGAGCGGATCATCCCCTTCCTGGCCGCCGCTGACCTGGTCGGTGTGCCGCTCAGCCCAGAACACCGTGAGGTGCTCGAGGAGGCGGTGCCACTGGTGCAGGAGCGCATGGAGACGCTCAAGCAAGCCGTCGGCATGCTCGGCTTCCTCTTCATCGATGACGACTCGTTCACGATCGAGGAGGGACAGTCGGTGTCTGACGAGGCCTCGCAGCAGGTCATCGGTGCGGCTATTGAGGCACTTTCGGGTCTCGCGGAGTGGAAGACCGTTGAGATCGAAGCAGCCCTGCGCTCGGCATTGATCGAGGGACTTGGCTTGAAACCCAAGGTGGCGTTTGGTGCGGTGCGGGTAGCTGTCACCGGTCGCAAGGTCTCGCCGCCGCTCTTTGAGTCGATGGAGATCCTCGGCCGGAACCGGTCCCTGTCCCGTTTGGCCGCTGCGCGGGTCATCTGAATCGGCGGGTATACTCTTCGGGTCGCTTCGTGAACCACACGAGGTGGTGCCCATGGGGTATGGGGTAATTGGCAGCCCAACTGATTCTGGTTCAGTTAGTCTAGGTTCGAGTCCTGGTACCCCAGCGAGTACACGTGCTCTCTCACGTGCGCACGGCCCCGTTGTGTAGCGGCCTAGCACGCCGCCCTCTCAAGGCGGTAGCGCGGGTTCGAATCCCGTCGGGGCTACGCGACTGAGGGGGGTCTGCCTGTGGCGGACCCCCCTCATTTTCGCTCCTCCACCTCTTCGAATGTGCGTTCCCGTGCAGGATTGTTAGGCGTCGCAGGTATGCCACTGCACACTCGGGGGAAGGCAGATCTACGCCGAGAGTCGGTTGACCTCAGCGAGGAGTTGCTCCCTCAGGCGCGGTGATGGTTTTGCCAGTTGGACCGCCGGCCCGGAGATGCTGATGGCCAGGATCACGCCGCGGTCGGCCCCGCGGATCGGAGCGCTGATCGAGCCGACCCCGGAGGCTCGTTGCCCAACGCTATGCGCCCAGCCGCGACGTCGAACGACGGTCAGATCGGCCTCGTCGTACGCCGCCCCTGCCAGCAGTCGCGCACGCTCTGCCTCGTCGAGCCAGGCCACGAGGACCTGGGCGCCCGACCCGGCGCGCAGCGTCAGCAACGAACCCACGGGGACGGTGTCGCGTAGTCCCGATGGTGGTTCGGCGGCGGCGACGCACAAGCGCTGGTCACCGATGCGCCGGTAGGCCTGGGCGCTGAGGCCCGTTTCATCGCGCAGTGCGTGGACCGCCTCCTCGGCGATCGCGCGGACCTCGTCGAGGCCGGCGGCCCACCGCGCGGTGCGTGGCCCAAGAACGAAGCGCCCGAAGCCATCGCGCATCAGCACCCCGTGGTGCTCGAGTGCGACCGCGAGCCGATGGGCTGTCGCACGGGGAATGCGGGTTCTCTCGGACAGTTCGGCCAGGGAGAGCGGACCCGAGGCCACCGCATCAAGGAGGGACACGGTCTTGTCCACGACGCCGACTCCGCTAGTATCGTCCACACAGTGATACTGACGTCTTACATAGTGAGATGTCAATCAAGGGCACTACGGCGGGAGGCACACATGGGCCGCACATTGGCGGAGAAGGTCTGGGACGACCACGTCGTACGGCGTGCCGAGGGCGAACCGGACCTGCTCTACATCGATCTTCATCTCGTGCATGAGGTCACCAGCCCGCAGGCGTTCGATGGCCTGCGCGCTAGCGGCCGCGTTGTCCGTCGGCCCGACCTCACGGTTTCCACCGAGGACCACAACGTCCCCACCATCGACGTCGACAAGCCCATCGCCGATCCGGTGAGCGCCGCCCAGGTCGAGGCCCTGCGGCGCAACTGCGCCGAGTTCGGCGTCCCGCTGTACTCGTTGGGCAATGTTGAGCAGGGCATCGTGCACGTCGTCGGGCCGCAGATGGGCCTGACCCAACCCGGCATGACGGTCGTCTGCGGTGACTCGCACACGTCCACGCACGGCGCTTTCGGAGCGCTGGCCTTTGGTATTGGGACAAGCGAGGTGGAGCATGTACTCGCGACCCAGACACTTCCCTTGAAACCGTTCAAGACGATGGCGATCACCGTCAACGGCGCCCTGCCGGAGGGTGTCACGGCCAAGGACCTCATCCTCGCCGTCATTGCCAAGATTGGTACCGGTGGCGGGCAGGGCTATGTCCTGGAATATCGCGGTGAGGGCGTGCGTGGTCTGTCCATGGAAGGCCGCATGACCGTGTGCAACATGTCCATCGAGGCCGGTGCTCGCGCCGGCATGGTGGCTCCGGACGAGACCACCTTCGCCTACCTGGAGGGTCGCGACCGCGCACCCAAGGGCGCGGAATGGGACGCCGCGGTTGAGTACTGGCGGTCGCTCGTGACCGACGACGATGCCACGTTCGATGCCGAAGTCGTCATTGACGCCAGCGAACTCGCCCCGTTTGTCACCTGGGGAACCAATCCCGGCCAGGGTGCACCCCTGTCGGCGAGCGTCCCATCGCCCGAGGACGCCAAGGACGAAGTCGAGCGCGTCGCCATTGAGCGGGCGCTGGAGTACATGGGTCTGACGGCGGGTATGCCGCTGCGCGATATCAGCGTCGACACGGTTTTCCTCGGATCCTGCACGAACGGCCGCATCGAAGATCTACGGGCAGCCGCTGACGTGTTGCGCGGCCACCGCGTCGCCGATGGCGTACGCATGCTCGTCGTGCCAGGTTCGGCTCGGGTGCGCTTGCAGGCCGAGAGCGAGGGCCTGGATCAGGTCTTCCTCGATGCGGGAGCGGAATGGCGCGGAGCCGGCTGTTCGATGTGCCTGGCGATGAACCCCGACAAGCTCGCGCCCCAGGAGCGCAGCGCGTCAACGTCCAACCGCAACTTCGAGGGTCGGCAAGGCCCGGGTGGTCGCACTCACCTGGTGTCGCCCCAGGTGGCCGCAGCTACCGCCGTCACCGGCCACCTCGCCTCACCTGCCGACCTCGTCACCGCCTAGGAGATTCCCATGGATGCTTTCACTACCCACACCGGCACGGCTGCGCCACTGCGGCGCAGCAACGTCGATACCGACCAGATCATCCCGGCGGAGTTCCTGAAGCGGATCACCCGTCATGGTTTCGAGGATGCTCTATTCCAGGCCTGGCGCCAGGACCCCGACTTCGTCCTCAACCGGCCGGAGTACGCCGGGGTGTCGATCCTTGTCGCCGGTCCGGACTTCGGGACAGGTTCCTCGCGCGAGCATGCGGTCTGGGCATTGCAGGACTACGGCTTCCAGGTTGTCCTGTCCTCGCGATTCGCCGATATCTTCCGTGGCAACTCCGGCAAGGCCGGCCTCCTGACCGCCCTGGTTGAGCAGTCCGTCAT
>JAYNIC010000107.1:0-7316 GCA_038108715.1 Candidatus Nanopelagicales bacterium
CGACGTCGGTGAAATTGGCGGGGTTGCGAGAAACGTAGGTGGCCATGCCCCGATCCTTGCACCGGTCAAGGTCCAGGCCACAGGGAGGGGACCGCTGCGCGGCCGGCCGACAGGCGCCTGCGGGTGGGACGGTCGCCGCGAGGGGCGGGCCCTTCTGTCAGGCTGAGCCCGTGAGTGAGACCCGGACCGTCGGCACGGCCATCCTCGACCTGCTCCATCGAGAAGGCATCGACACCGTCTTTGGCCTGCCCGGCGTACACAACCTGGCGTTCTGGTCAGCCGAGACACCGGTGCGGATCGTGGGCGTGCGCCACGAGCAGGCGGCGGCGTACGCGGCGGACGGATACGGCCGGGCCACCGGTCGTGTCGGTGTCGCGTTGACCACCACCGGCCCGGGGTCGATCAATGCCCTGGCGGCCTTCGGTGAGGCGGTCGTGAGCGGAGCTCCGGTGCTGGTGATCTCCAGTGACGTGTCGAGTGCACTTCGCTCGCCCGACGGGCCGCGGGGGATCCTGCATGAGATGGACGATCAGGCGGCCCCATTCGCCGCCTTCGGACGCCCGGCGCGCACGGTGGGCAGCGCCGATGAAGCGCTGGTGGCTGTTGCCGAGGCGCTGGCGATCGCCGGTACGCCGCCTACGGGTCCGGCGTACGTCGGGATCCCCGCGAACATCTTGAACGCTGAGTGGACGGATGAGTTGCCTTCAGCCGTCGCAACTTCTCCGAGCACCACCGGGGGTGAATCACTTGCCTCGCCGTCCGATGGCGACGTGGCGGAACTGGCCTGGTTGATCGCGGAAAGCGAGCGCGTCGATATGTGGGCGGGCGGCGGAGTGGCGCAGTGTGGCGAGATGGGCGAAGGGGTCCTGCGCTCGCTCGCCGAGCGACTCGGTGCACCCGTGGTGACGACGTACGCGGGTCGAGGGCTAATGGCCGGCCATCGACTGACGATCGAGGCGTCCACGCACGAGCCGGAAGTCGAGGCGGTGCTGGGTGAGGCCGACCTGCTCCTGGTCGTCGGAAGCGGCTTCGACGCCATGCACACGAAGAACTGGAAGATGGCGATGCCTAAGCGGCGGGCCGCGATCGCACTCGGGGACGAGATCGCCCGCACGGTGCCCTGGGAAGTCTTGATCAGGGCTGACTTGGTGCAGACCCTGACAACGTTGCTCGATGCACTGCCAAGCGAGGACCGGCCCGCCTGGGCGCCGACCGGACTGCGGGAGGCCGTGCGAGAGCGGCTCGTGACCGATGAGCGCATGGTCGAACCGGTCGCCTTTGTCGAAGCGGTCGAGACATGGCCAACCGAAGGTGTCGTAGTCACCGACATGTGCGTCCCGGGGTATTGGACCAGTAGCCATGCGCGGCACGATCGACCGCGGCACCTGCTCAATCCGGTGGGCTGGGGCACTCTCGGCTATGCGCTGCCGGCGGCGATTGGGCCGGCTGCGGCGGGCATGCCGACGCTGGCGGTGTGCGGCGACGGTGGTCCGATGTTCGCGCTCGGTGAGTTGGCGACGTACGCGCAGGAGAAGTTGCCGATCGCGCTGGTGATCGTGGATGACGGCGGCTACGGGATGCTCCGCTATGACCAGCAGGTGTTCGGCCATCCCGAGCGCGGCGTCGACCTGATGACTCCCGACTGGCGATTGCTGGCGGCGTCGTTCGGCATTGCGTACGTCGAGGTCGATTCGCTGGGCGGTCCTACGAATGCGGGGCCGGGTGCAGCCGGCGCAGCCGGTGTTGGCCCGGGTGCCGCCGGCGCAGCCGGTGTTGGCCCGGGTGCCGCTGGCGCCCTCACCGAGGCCTTGGCATCGGCAGCCGCGCGCCCAGGACCGACGATGATCGTGCTGCGGGCCGCCTTCTACCCGCCAGCCTCCACGAGCCCACGCTGGTTCGAGACCGCCACCGGCCCCCGCGAAACCGCGTAGGCCGGCGTTCTTTCGTCACATTACGGGGCTTAGACCGCTGATCTGCCCAAAGAATGAGAGCGGCGGGCGACTGCCTTGCAGATCTCAGCAATCACCCACTCCGGTCTAGTCGTGATTTGCTCCCACGTGAACCGTAGAACCAGCCAGCCGCGCAACACGAGGTCGTTCTGCCGTGCACGATCTCGCTCGAATGAGCGTTGATCGCTGTGGAAAGCTCGCCCGTCTACCTCGATGGCGATGCCCAGATCGACGTGCGCGAAGTCGATCTCAGCCACGACCCGGCCCGATTTGTCGACGACGGGATGGTTGGCAGTCCAGGTACCGGTGCCGGAACGGCGCAGGAGCCGTCCCATCCGCTGCTCGGCCTCTGACCTGGACCCCGTCGCCATGCGCGTCCGCGCCCGTCGTAGCGAAGTGACTCCGCGGTGTCCCCTCCCCGCGCGCAGTTCGACGATGTCTCCGAAATCGTCTGGGCTGAACCAGCGCTGCTGAAGAGCCAGATCCACAATGTCGTTGGCCCGGTCCGCATTGACAGCCGCGATCGTGTCCGCCACCGCTTCGATGGGAACTGCGAGACGCAGGCCTTTGACGAGTCTCGAACGGGGAAGCGCGGATCGCTGCGCAACAGTAACTCCCTTCAGCGGGATTCGGCATCGACTTGGAGTGACGATGATGCGCTCCTCTCCCGAGAGCCTCCACCCGGCAAGCCTCACTGCGATCGGACCGCTGACCACTGAATTCACGGGCGCATTCAGCTGTAGGGTCCAGCCCTGACACAGGTCTCCCGCGGACGACAGGGAGTGGATGATCATGGCCCTGCCACAACGCTCCCACTCACCTGACGTGACGCGCCGGGCAATCGCTTCTGCCGAAAGACCGGCCGCACGTGCCTGCCGAATCGATATGACCCCTGCCTGGCGCGACGCAATCTGTGCCGCCGCCTGATCGAGCGCTCGTCCCCGTGTCATGCGCTCGAGATTGCCTCAACCTGTGGGCCGCCCGCATTTGCTTTCCACAGGCGGGTTCTTTCGTCACTTTGCGGGTCTCAGCCCGGCAAAGTGACGAAAGAACGGACGGCCTAGCCCTTGCGGCCGATGATGAGGTCGGCTACCAGCGAGGTCCAGCCGGTTTGATGTGAAGCACCTAGCCCCGCACCGTTGTCCCCGTGGAAGTACTCATAGAAGAGCGGATCGTGCCACCGAGGGTCGGATTGGAATCGCTCGCTGCCACCAAACACCGGCCTGGTGCCATCGGGCCGCTCAAGGAACACCGAGATCAGTCGGTGGCGGATCTCATGAGCGACCTGCGAGAGGTTCATCATGATGCCGCTGCCTGTCGGGCATTCAACCTGGAACTCATCACCGAGGTACAGGTGATACCGCTCCAGTGCCTCAATCACCAGGTGGTTGATGGGGAACCACACCGGCCCACGCCAGTTGGAGTTGCCACCGTAGATCGGCGTCGTTGACTCAGCTGGCTCGTAGTCGATGTCATAGCTCTCGCCCTCGACGGTGATCTCGTACGGCGCTCCATCGAGGCGCTTGGACAGCGAGCGCAAGCCGTACGGCGACAGCAGGGAGTCCTCACTAAGAATCTCCATGAGCACGCGGCGGAGCCGGTCCGGATCCACCACGGTGAGCAGCGCCTTGCGATGACCGTCAACCTCGCGGAACTGCAAAGAACCGGCCACATGCTCGCCCTCATTCGCAGAACCCGTCACACCTCGCCGCCGCAGGAAGTTGTCCACGCTGCGGCGGTAGCGCTCGGAGTTGCCAAAGGTGCCGTCTTGCTCGATGTAGGCACCGGCGAGCACCGGAATGACGCCCACGAGCGAGCGCACCTTGATCGGCTCGCGTGATCCATCCGGGCGCACGAGCTGGTCGTAGAAGAAGCCCTCCTCCGCATCGAAGAGACCCACCGCGGAGATGCCATCGGTGATGGTGGCGAAGTGTTCGAGGAACTTCAAGGCCATCGGCGCATAGGCCTCGTCGTGCGGCGCGATGCGGATCGCCATGCGCAGCATCATCAGCGCGTAGAACGCCATCCACGCCGTGCCGTCGGCCTGTTCGATCGTGTAGCCGTCGGGCAGATGCGATCGATCAATCGGGCCGATGTTGTCCAGGCCGAGGAATCCACCCTCGAAGACGTTGTTGCCTTCCTTGTCGACTTTGTTGACCCACCAGGTGAAATTGATGAGCAGCCGCTGGAAGACACGCTCAAGGAAGTCGATATCCGTGCCACCGTCGATTTCAAACACACGGATCGCCGCCCAGGCATGCACCGGTGGATTCACGTCGTCGAAGTTCCATTCGTACGCCGGAATCGCACCACTGGGATGCGAGTACCAGTCACGCAACATCACCTGCAGTTGGTACTTCGCGTATTCGGGATCGATATGCGCGAAAACGACCGTGTGAAAGGCCAGATCCCACGCGGCGAACCACGGGTACTCCCACGAGTCCGGCATCGACAGCACGTCGTACGCGTCCAGATTGCGCCACCGCGCGTTACGCACCAGTTGGTGACCCGCCGGAGGTGCCGGCTCCGTCGGGTCGCCGTCGAGCCAACGGGCGACGTCATACCGGTAGAACTGCTTGCACCAGATGAGACCGGCGAAGGCACGCCGCATGACATCGGCAGCGTCCGGTGATGCACCGGTCGGCACGAGGCCGGCATAGAACTCGTCGGCCTCGGCCTGTCGCTGCGCCATGAGGTCGTCGAATCGCTGGCCGAACCAACCGGGGTCCGGATGATCGCCGTCACTCGGTGACCACAGTCGCAGCCGCACCTCAACGGTCTCCCCCGCGGGCACGTCGAGGACGTAGTGCCACGCGCACTTGGTCCCGAGGCGGTCAGGATTGACCGTCGCAGCACCGCTCACGACGTGGTCGTTGATGCCATCCTTGGGATACGGATCGTCTAGCGGCTCACCGAAGCATCGTTCGGTATTGGTCCGGTTGTCGCAGAAGAGTGCCTCGGGCGCGGTTCCGTCGGATGCCGAGGCCGCATCCAGGTGATAGATCCCTAGGCGCCAGTGATCAGCAACGATCGTGTCGGCGTCCAGAACGAACTGCGGCACCGGCCGCGATTGCCCCCAGGACCACGTATCCCGGAAGATCGCCGACGGCAGTAGGTGGAGGGTGTCCGCGTCCGGGCCGACATTAGTGACCCGGATGCGGATGGACGTATCAGTCGGGTCGTTCTTTGCGTAGGCAACATCGACCACCCAATAGCGGTCCTCATCAAAGATCCCGGTGTCGAGCAACTCGTATTCCGGATCCTGCCGTGAGCGCGACCCGTTGACCGACACCAATTCGTCGTACGGGAAGGCCCCCTGCGGGTAGTGATAGTGCGCCCGCAGCCAGGCGTGCGACGGAACGGCATCGTCATACCACCAGTACTCCTTGGCGTCCTCGCCGTGGTTGCCTTGCCAGCCGTCGAGCCCAAAGAAGCGCTCCTTGAGGAAAGCATCGCGGCCGTTCCACAGCGCGACGGAGAACGACATGTCCTGGTGGAGATCGCAGTAGCCGAGGATGCCGTCCTCGCTCCACCGGAAGGTCCGCGACCGGGCCTGGTCGTAGGGCAGGTAACGCCAGGCGTCGCCATCGGCGGAGTAGTCCTCCCGGACCGTGCCCCACGCCCGCTCGGCGAGGTAGGGCCCCCACTGGTACCACGGACCTGCTTCATCGGGCCCGAACCGGTATTTTCCGCACTGGGCCATCCGGCCCTGCTCCGCTGCAATCGTCACGGTGCGATGATGCCCTTTTCCGGGTTCGCCCCGCATGCGGTTGGCAGCGGAGATAACGTGGGAGTGCAAGTTTCGATCAAGGAGGCGTCGTGGGCGGGGTACGACGAGCAGGGGTGGCCGTGGTCGCCATCCTGGCCGCTCTCATCATGGGGCTGTCGCTGGCG
Organism: Candidatus Nanopelagicales bacterium; assembly: GCA_038108715.1. Lineage (GTDB taxonomy): Bacteria > Actinomycetota > Actinomycetes > S36-B12 > S36-B12 > Mxb001. The sequence continues at coordinate 5,844 of JAYNIC010000107.1, forward strand.
CCCGCCGCGACCGCAGCGAAGGACATCCCCCAGGACGTCCCGCTCGTCAAGGGCGACAAGGGCGACACCGTCGCCAAGGCCCAGCGCCGCCTGGAATGGCTCGGCTACGAATTGCGCGACAAGGAGATGGACAAGGAGTACTTCGGCCGATCCACGCACAAGGCCGTGAAGCAGTTCCAGCAGAAGTTCTTCATCCCGGTCAACGGCAAGATCAACAAGGACACCTGGAAGATGCTGGAGAAGGTCGGCGGAGGCGTCGGCAAACTCCCGAAGTCCTGCCTCAACGAAACCAAGGTGCTCTGCGTCGACAAGACCGCAAAGCTTCTGCGCTATGTGCACAAGGGGAAGGTCAAGCTGACGGTGGATGTGCGCTTCGGGGTTCCCGGGCTCGATACACCCACTGGGTCGTACCGCGTCTGGTTCCGTTGGCGGGACGCCACCTCCGGCATTAACGGACCCGACCAGCCGCGCGCGCCCATGCCCTACGCCCTGTTCTTCAACGGCGACATCGCGGTGCACTACTCACCAACCTTCGCCGCCAGCGGCTACTACCCGGGCGGCGGTTCGCATGGATGTGTGAACGTGGCCGACCTCCAGGCAGTCTCCTGGCTGTTCGATCAGATCCCCACCGGCACCCGCGTTTACGTGTACTGGGGCTAGTACCTTCGCCCTATGACCGCACGAGTCGTCCTACTCGGCTACGGCCTCGCCGGACGCGTCTTCCACGCACCCCTCATCAAGGCCGAGCCCGAGTTGGAACTCGCCGCCATCGTCACGGCGAACGCCGAACGACGTGAGCAGGCCGCGGCCGACAACCCCGGCGTGGAGATCTTGGCCACCGCCGACGAGGTCTGGGATCGCGCAGACGAGTTCGATCTGGCGATTGTCGCTACGGCTAACTCCGCACATGTGCCGCAGGCCACCGCCGCCTTGGAGAACGGACTGCATGTCGTCGTCGACAAACCATTGGCGGCAACTGCCGCGCTCGCCCAGAGCCTGGTCGACCTCGCAGCCAGCGTTAATCGCCAACTGCACGTCTTCCAGAATCGTCGGTGGGATTCCGAGATCCTCACCGCGCGGGCTGCGATCGCCGATGGCGTCCTCGGCAGACCACACCGACTGGAGTCCCGTTTCGAGCGCTGGCGGCCGACCCCCAAAGGGGGTTGGCGCGAGGTGGGATCGCCGGAGGACATCCCAGGGCTCCTCTATGACCTCGGGGCCCACGTGGTCGATCAGGCCCTGCACCTCATGGGCCCGGTGGAGCGCGTCGCGGCGAGTGCGCGGATCCTGCGCGACGGCGTGACCGGCGATGACGACACCCAGGTCATGCTCTGGCACTCCGGTGGTGCCATCAGCATCCTCAGCGTGAGCGCCGTGGCCGCGTTCATCGAGCCGCGACTACGGCTGCTCGGCACCCGAGGCGGACTGGAGATCATCGGCCTGGATACCCAGGAGGATGCCCTGCGCGCAGGG
>JAYNIC010000107.1:7350-7706 GCA_038108715.1 Candidatus Nanopelagicales bacterium
CGTCACGGCCGATGACGCGACGCCCAGGCCGTACCCGCGTCAGCGGGGGTCGTATCCGACGTACTACGCCGGAGTCGCCCGATCGATCATCGGACAGGGGCCGGCGCCGGTCGATGCGCGCGACGTCGTACAGAACCTGAGGGTCATCGAAGCGGCCGCTCGGTCATCAGCCGAGGGTATTGAGGTGCGGCTGGAGCCTCCCGCGGGCCACGTGAACGACGACTGACCGGGGCTCTTGGTGGACCTGCTGTCGGCTACCCGGCCGATGTGACCGCGGGCTGCGCCGAGAAACGTGCCGCTCGTCCCGCCGGATCACCGAGCAGTTCCTCGAAAGCGACTTCCGCGCCGCCGATGAG
>JAYNIC010000108.1:0-3936 GCA_038108715.1 Candidatus Nanopelagicales bacterium
TTTCGCCCCAACCACGCTTCCAAGGCGGGCCCCCAAGCCCACAGGGCGATGCTTCGCGGGCCGTGTGTACGTGACTGTATCGTCGACCTCGCCAGAGGGCGACGACACCCGCCGCACACGTTCGGTGATCTACAGGTGCTGGCGCCTACACTGGACGAAACCGTGGGGGCCTCCGCACCGTCGTAGCCCCTGCTAGGCAGTTCCCAAAGCACTACCTGACCAGGGCGACACCGGCCCGCAGACTCGAGGAGGATCCACCCCATGAGCGTCCCCAGTGGTGGGCCCCGACCCAGCCATCGCCATCGGCGGCGGCAGAGCCCGGTGGTTGCAGTGATCCTGGTGGTCGTCGGCATGGTCATCCTCTTCGGCGCCGGCTACGGCCTCTCGCGCATCATTCAAGGCGCCTCGTCAGACGCAGGTGGCGGCGAAGCGTCGCCCAGCGCGAGCGTCAGTGCCTCGACGACGGCACCCGAACCCGAGCCTTGCGTCACGGTCACCGTCACACCCGGTGCTGGACTGCCCAGCCCGGCGCAGGTGACAACCAACGTCTACAACGCCACCGACCGAGCCGGCCTCGCCGCCGGGACCGCGGAAGAGTTGCAACTGCGCGGCTTCGTCATCGGCGCGATTGATAACGACCCGCTCTCCAAGACCATCACCGCGGTAGCCGAGTTGCGTCACGGTCCGTCGGGTGAGTCCGCGGCCAAACTCCTCGCCTTCTATCTGCCCGGTGCCGAGTTGGTGGATGACGGTCGCCAGGATGCAACCGTCGACACGGTTCTGGGCGCTGCATACACCGCGGTTGCACCACAGTCCGAGGTGGATGCCGCGCTCGCAGCTCCCTCACCGTCGCCTTCAGGCCCCGGTTGCTCGCCGACGGCGCCCCAGGCGACCGAGGCGGCCACACCCGAGGTCACCCCCGCCGCATCGGAGTAGTTGACGCCTACATCTCGACCAGACGACCGAACTCAATGACCCGTTCGGGCGGCAAGCTGAAGTACTGCTGGGCGTCGATGGCGTTGCGCTGCATGACGGCAAAGACCCCCGCGGCCACCGTGCGAAGCGGACCGGTACGTCGCACTTCGATGTGCACCGAATAGAACGCGTACAGGCATGTTGCCGGGTCGAAATGCGGGTGTGTCTGCTGCACCAGGGCCACCGCAGCTGCCGGGTCGCTGCGATCCATGAAACCTGTACTCACGTGTGCAACGGTCGTGCGCGGATCCGAAGTCTCGATCGTCACGGCGTCGGCGGCATCGACTCGCGGGACATCAGCGGTCGACATTCGAAGAATGAGGATGTGCTCGTCGACGACGCGCATCAACCTCGCCTGACGAACCAGCGCGTAGGGAATGCCTGTCTCCGAGGTGATGTACACCGTTGAACCCGGCCGAGTCGCGACGGCCTCCGCATCCACGATCCGCGGCAGTTCGGACATCGGCACCTCGAGATCGCTCATCTCATGATGTAGACGGGTCGACCCCCATCGCCAGATGGCGAGCACCGTGAAGATCACCACGGCCGCCACGAGCGGGAACCACCCGCCGTGATTGAACTTGGTGAGGTTCGCCGCGAAGAACAATCCATCGATCACCAGGAAGAGGGCGAATCCCGGCAGGACAGCCCACAGTGGCAGGTGCCACTTGCGGCGAGCTACCACCGATATGAGGCATGTCGTGATGACGAAGGTGCCCGTCACCGCTATTCCGTACGCCGAGGCGAGGTTTGACGAGTCACGGAAGCCGAGGACCAGCCCAATGATGGCGATCATCAGCAGCCAGTTGACGAGCGGCACGTACACCTGGCCGCGTTCGCTCGCGGACGTGTGCAGCACCCGCATGCGGGGCAGATAGCCCAGTCGAATCGCCTGCTGCGTCATCGAGAAGGCACCGGAGATAACCGCCTGGGAGGCGATAAGTGTCGCCACCGTGGCTAGGGCAATCATCGGAACTTGGAGCGCGCCCGGAACCATCCGGTAGAACGTATTGTCGACCGCCGAGGAATCGCGCAAGACGAGCGCACCCTGGCCGAGGTAGTTCAGATACAGCGCGGGGGCGGCGATCACGAACCAGGACAGGCGAATGGGGCGGCGACCGAACTGGCCCATATCGGCGTAGAGCGCCTCAGCGCCGGTCACGCACAGCACCACCGAGCCCAGCGCAAGGAAGGCCTGACCGGGGTCACTGACGACGAACGACATTGCATACGTCGGCGAGATGGAACGCAGGACGCCCGGTGACTGGACGAGGCTCATCACCCCGAGCACAGCGAGGATCACGAACCAGACCAGCATGATCGGACCGAAGACGGCGCCCACCCGATGCGTGCCGAAGCGCTGAATCGCGAACAGACCGACGAGCAGCACGAGCGCGATCGGGACGACGTACGACGCCAGCATGGGCGCCCCAACCTCGAGACCCTCGACAGCGGAGAGGACGGAGATCGCGGGCGTGATCATCCCATCGCCGTAGAACAGCGCGGCACCAACAACGCCGAACACCATGATGATGCTTGCCGAGCGATGCCGTCTCACCGCCGCAACGGCGAGGGCCGCAAGCGCCATGATGCCGCCCTCGCCGTCGTTATCAGCGCGCATGACGATGGCGACGTACTTCACGGACACGATGAGGGTCAAAGTCCAAAAGACCAGGGACAGCGCACCGAAGACACGCGCCTCGGTCACCGGAATCTCGTGCGCACCGAGGAAGATCTCGCTGAAGGCGTAGAGGGGGCTCGTGCCGATATCGCCGAACACGACACCTAGGGCGCCGAGCGCGAGCAGGCCGGTGCCGCGTCGGGTCCGCCGATTGTCGGCGCTGGTCACAACCACCGCCGGACCGTACCGCTCCTGCCGCCACGGCTGAGTGTGTTCGGTGGATTTCGGCACGGCCTGCACGCCGGGTCAAGTTCCCCGAACGGCGTACGCGCTGGCCGCCCCTGACTAGCCTTCACTCGCATAGGAGGGGCAATGACGACTTCGAGCATCCCGCGGTCAGCCTGGGTCGTGGCCATCAGCGCCTCCACCCTCGGTGTTATCTACGGGTACGACGGTTCCAATATTGCCGGCGCTCAGCTCTACTTCGCCGAGTACTTCGGGATTCCCGGAGATGGCGGGGCGGTCGAGACGATCGTCACCGCCGTCGTCTACGGCGAACTTGTCGGCGCCCTTGCCGGCGGCTTCATCATCAACCGTTTCGGACGGCGCCCCACGATCATCGCCGTCGCCATTGGCTACGTCGTCTTCTGCCTTGCGAGCGCATTCTCTGTATCTCCCCTCATGCTGGGCGTCTCCCGCGTGCTGCTCGGCCTCACCATCGGTGTGTCCCTCATCGCCGTACCCGTCTTCGTCGCCGAGTCGGTTCCCGCACGCATCCGCGGTGCGACGCTGGTGGCCTATCAGGTGGCCGCCGTGGTGGGCATCATCATCGGTTACCTCGGTGCGCTCGCGTTGAGTGGATTGACCGAATCCCTCAACTGGCGACTCATGCTCGGCTTAGCCGCTGTACCGGCGCTCCTGCTCATCCCAGCCCTGCTGCGACTGCCCGAAACCTCACGCTGGCTCATGCTGAAGGGCCGAGTGGACGAAGCCCGGGCATCGCTGCGACGTACCGATCCCGAAGCCGACATCGAGGCGGAAATTGCTGACATGCAGGCGGCGATTACCGGCGAGCGAGGTGGTCGGATCAAGGAAATGCTGCGCAAGCCCTACCTGCGCGCCACTGTCTTCGTCGTCGGACTCGGCTTCTTCATCCAGATCACCGGCATCAACGCCACGGTGGCCTACGGACCAAAGATCTTCCAAGCCATGGGCATCGATACCAACACCGAGTCGATTCTCATGTCCACGCTCGTTCAGGCGATAGCACTCATCGCCGTTCTCGCCTCCATGACCGTCGTCGATCGCTGGGGACGTCGCCCGATCCTGCTGACGGGTAT
>JAYNIC010000108.1:3946-6728 GCA_038108715.1 Candidatus Nanopelagicales bacterium
GGCAGTGGTCTTGCCCGACGGAACCCCCGTCAGGTTCACCACGGCGCAGATCGCTCTCGGTTTCATCGGACTTGCGGGCATCAACATCGGTTTCGTCTTCGGCTTCGGGGCGCTGGTGTGGGTCTACTCCAGCGAGAGTTTCCCAGCGCGACTGCGCGGGTACGGATCGAGCGCGATGCTCGGCTCGGACCTGCTGGCAAACATCATCATCGTGCAGTTCTTCCTCACCGTGCTCAACACCATCGGCGGGGCCTGGTCCTTCACTCTGTTCGCTATCCTCGCCGGACTCGCGTGGATCTTCGTGTGGCGGCTCGCACCCGAGACGCGCGGCCGTGAACTTGAGGAGATTCAGGGGTACTGGGAGAACGGCGGCAAGTGGCCGACCGAGGCGAAGGAGGCACGCTGATGTTGCGCGCAGGAGTGGACCTTGGGGGGACGAAGATCCAAAGCGTCATCGTCGACCCCAACGGCGAGGTTCTCGGGCAGGACCGCATCCCCACTCCCCAGGACCAGGGATCGGCCGGAGTCATTTCCGCCATGGTCGCATCGGTCCACTCCGCTCTCGCTGATGCCAACGCCAACCTCAATGACGTGCTCGGCGTCGGCGTCGGCGCCCCTGGCCAGATCGACCACGATGACGGGACGGTGAGCCACGCGGGCAACCTTCCGGACTGGCTCGGCATCGTTCCGGTCGCCGGTCCCCTTCGGCAGGCTCTCGGCGTACCGATCGAACTCGCCAACGACGTACAGGTCGGTGTCATGGCCGAGTCGCAACTGGGGGCCGGCCGCCCCTACTCCTCCATGTTGGGCATCTTCTGCGGCACCGGAGTCGGTGGCGGCATCGTCATCAATGACGCCCTGTGGCTTGGCCGAGGCGCCGCTGGCGAAGTCGGGCACATGGTGGTCATGCCCGACGGAGCGCCCTGCCCCTGCGGCAGGCGCGGTTGCCTGGAGGCCTACGCAGGCCGGGCCGCAATGGAGGCCGAGGCACGACGTCGCGTTGACCACGGCAAGCACACCAAACTGTTCACGATCATGCAGAAGAAGGGCCGGTCGCGGCTGTCCAGCGGCGTATGGGCCAAGGCCTTGGCCAAGAACGATCACATGGCCACGGAGTTGATCGACCGCGCAGTATGGGCCCTGGGGCTGGCGAGCGCGAGTGCTGTCAACCTGCTCGACGTCGAAGCGGTAGTGATCGGTGGCGGCCTCGGCTGCCGGCTTGGTACTCCGTTCGCCGACCGAATTCGGGCGGCCATGATCCCGCACCTGATCCTGCCGGAGAAGGCGCCGCAGGTCCTGAGCGCTGCCCTCGGCGACCTCGGCGGTGCGATGGGGGCCGCACTGCGGGTGGAACACACGGTCCCGCCGCCGGGTGAAATCGGTGTGGTCCGCGAGGAGGACTGACATGGGCGAGCGCGGCGCCATCATGGCTGCGGAAATCTCCGAGCAACCACAGTCGCTCGAGCGACTGCTGCGCGACGGTAGTGACCAATTCACCGCCGCGCGAACATTGATCGATCGGGCCCAGCCGCGCTTCGCGCTCCTTGCTGCCCGTGGCACCTCCGATCACGCTGCGCTGTACGCGAAGTACCTCATCGAGACTCGGCTGGGTCTTCCGGCGGGATTGGTGTCGGCGTCGACACTCACGGTCTACAACACTGCGCCGCAGTACGACGGGGTGCTCTGGATCGCACTCAGCCAATCCGGTGGCTCGCCCGATCTCGTCGAGTCCACCGAGCGCGCCCGAGCTGCGGGTGCGACCGCCATTGCCCTTACCAACGCGGCTGGATCACCGCTGGCCGCAGCGGCCGATCTGCACATTGACGTCATGGCGGGTCCGGAGAAAGCCGTTGCCGCGACCAAGAGTTACACGAGCGAACTCCTAGCCGCATGGATGTTGATAGAGGCGTGGGCCGGCGGCGACAGCGCGGCTGCACGTGCGCTACCTGACCATGCGCGCGCCGTGCTTGATCGTGGAGCCGGGCTCGAGGTCGCGCCGCGGTACCGATTTGTCGAGCGTCTGGTGACGACCGGCCGCGGGTTCGCCTACCCCACAGCGCGCGAGGCAGCACTCAAGCTCATGGAGACGTCGTACCTCGCCGCCCATGCTTTCTCGAGCGCCGACCTCATGCATGGCCCGCTCGCGATGATCGACGAGGATCGCCCGGTAATCGCAGTCGTGCCCTACGGCGCAGGGGGAGCAGCGATGCAGCCGGTGCTGGATCGACTCGGTGAGAGAGGCGCCGACCTCCTAGTGGAGGGAGACATCTCGCGGGCGCCCAACGCGGCTTCGCATATTCCGCTTCCGGACGACGTCGCCGAGGATTTGGCGCCGATTCTGCAAATCATCCCGCTGCAGCAACTCGCCTACGCCATGGCGATCGCCCGGGGCTACGACCCGGACGCCCCGCGCGGCCTGCGCAAGGTCACCGAGACCCTGTAGTCCCGTTCGGCGAGTGTGCACTCCCGGACTCGTTTTCCAGTGATTTATGGTCCGGCATCGCACACTCGCTAGTGGGGTGAGCGACTGGCGAGGGCTCGGCGCACCTTGCTGACAAGCAGCCGAGGAGTGCTGATGTCCATCGGGACAATCGTCACCATCAACCAGTCTTCGATCGCAAGCTCGCCGCGTCGGTGCGCATCTTTTGCCTGCTGCTCACGGGTGAGGTGGTGGTACCCGTCATATTCGATGACTATGCGTTCAGCGACGTACGCCAGATCACCTCGCGCGATGAAGTGGCCATCCGCCCCGTAGATCTCTACCTGGGGAGTCGGCGTGGGG
>JAYNIC010000108.1:6738-7701 GCA_038108715.1 Candidatus Nanopelagicales bacterium
CGCCTGCCGCGCGCGCCGTACGCCTCGTTGCCCTACGGATCTTGCGAGAACTTCACCAATGTCGGCGCTCGTACACAGGCCTCGGCGTAGGAAATCATCACCGACCGCGACCAAGCTCGGCAGCCACAAGCGCTCTGCCACATCGACAAATGATCGCTGGGGGGTGGTCACGCGCAACCCATCCCAGTCGACAACATCGTGAGGCGCCAGACTTCGGCGTCGCACCCGCAAACCCCTTCGGCGAACCGGGTGGGAGTCATCGGCCACCGTGAGCTCGATGCGTTCCTCCCGCGCCTCCACCCCATCCCAGACTCGCACGGCTGTTTGATCGGAGAAGACACCGAGCCCGCCGACGGCCAGCGCCATAGCCTCACAACGCGCTCGCAGATGCGTCTGCTTCTCCGGAAGACGAACCCCGATCGTCGGACTCCGGTAACCGCGCCGGAACCGGTAGCGATATCGGTCCTCAACGAGAATCGCGGAACTCCCTTGGGTGTGGCCCGCAGACACAAAGCCCTGTGCATTCGGCATCCACCGACACTGCAGGTTCCAGTACGCCATCCCCGAGAAGGGACCTCATCTGTGGATGCTCGACACGACCCGCTTCTGGGGATGACCGACGACCCCATCCCCGCGAGTGTGCACTCCCGGACTCGTTTTCCAGTGATTTTGGGTCCGGCATCGCACACTCGGCGTTAGTGGGGTCGGATGACCCAGTCACCACCGCGCATCACACGCTCGACTTCGAGATCGTCATCGAGCAGCACCAGATCGGCACGCTGACCCACCGCGAGTGATCCACGATCGCCAAGGCCCAGGACGGCGGCCGGAGTCGCAGTCGCGGCCTTGGCGGCACTGGCAAGGGATCGACCGGCCAATGTCACCGTACGACGTACCGCCTTGTCCATGGTGAGTGTGCTGCCCGCGAGAGCGCCATTGCTCGCCAGTCGTGCAGCTCCGTCG
>JAYNIC010000109.1:0-460 GCA_038108715.1 Candidatus Nanopelagicales bacterium
ACTCGGCTGGTGGGATGGGGGTGCCGAACATGTCGACCTGCCACGTCGACCGATCCGATGCATCACTGTCCGTGGCGGGACCGTCCTTAAGAGCTCCGGCATCGGCGTCGTCTTCTTGTGTGACCGTGCGACGGGCGGCCTCGAGCGAGGCCATGAGTAAGTGTCCGACGTCGGCGGGCAGCATCGCGTCTAGGCGCACCGCCCCATCCATCAACGTGGAGGCGCGCAGGTAGTACTCCCGCTGCTTGGCCTTGGCGTCCTCCTGCGCGGCGATCGGATCCAACTTGTGGCACATCGCGGTCAACGACCTCGCGAACTGTGCGGGTTCCCGCTCGGCCGCCAGGGCCACGATCTGCGGCTGCGCGAGCTTGAGGTGGCCCTGGAGCCGAGGGAAGGCCCGGGCCACGTCCCCGAGCGCGGTCACGTGCTGAAGAGAGATCTCCCCCCGGCGGAGTGCATC
>JAYNIC010000109.1:470-7380 GCA_038108715.1 Candidatus Nanopelagicales bacterium
CACCCAGCCGGTCGCATCCCGAGCACCATCCGCCGCCCACGCATTGGAGTGCGCGAACCGGTGACCCACCGCCGCAATCGCCCCCTCCACCTGACGACGCACCGTCAACAGATCCAGCAGCGCATCACCCAGACCCGCCTCACTGAGCTCAGCCGGATCGATCCCGGCGAGCACATCACAGGCCTGTCGCAGGCTGGCCACCGATTCCACCAGAGCCGTATCCGCCGACCGTGTATCCGCATCCACGCCTCGGTCCACCGACCGCGCACTGCGCGCATCCGCCGACCGTGCCGCTCGACCCGGAAGGCCACCGCCACCGGGGAACGACTCAGGACCGGACGAATACCGCACACGAACTCCCACAGGAATCAGATCAGCGAACAGGAACCGAGGTGACCAACCATCGAAATGACCCACGGTCACAGGGGAACTGAGGTGGCCCTACACCTGGGGGCCGGCACATGAATGAGGGAGTTCGAATCAGTCAGAGACCTAACCCTGACCATGTCACTGTTCGAACACATGTACGATTCTAGGTGACGGGTCCGACATCGTCAACCCCAAAACCCCAGCAATACCAACAATTTTTCTTGATCCCCGACCGACCGGAACTTCCCGACCGACCGAGCTCTGCCGGCGCCCCACCCACCTGTCGACGCCACGCGATCCGACCCACGCAACCCGCGACTGTGCACTCCCGGACAGCGAATGTCTGAAATGCGAGTCCGAAACTGCACACTCGTGAATCACTTAGCGAACGTGCGGCTCCACAAACGGTGGCTTGACTACGGTGAAGGGCGCCGCACGACCCCGGATGTCGACGACGACCTCGGCGTCCTCGGTGATGGCCGGGTTGAGCAGAGCCAGTCCGATGCCCTTGCCGAGACTCGGCGAGAAGGTGCCGCTGGTGACGGTGCCGATCACTTCACCGGCGGCGTCGAGCACCGACATGCCTGCGCGCGGGATCGTGCGTCCTTCGGCCAGCAAGCCTCGTAGGCGGCGCCGGGGGCCAGTCTCGCGTTCCGAGGTGAGCGCCTCTTTGCCGGCGAAGGTCGGCTTGTCCCATGCCACGGCCCACGAGGCGCCGGCCTGGACAGGCGTGATGTCGGCGGACAGTTCGTGACCGTGCAGCGGATATCCCATCTCGGTGCGCAGCACGTCGCGCGCGCCAAGTCCACACGGTGTCGCCCCCGCAGCGAGGAGTGCCTGCCACAACTCGACAGTGCGATCGGCCGGGATGAGGATCTCGAAGCCCAACTCGCCCGTATAGCCGGTGCGGGCGATGACCATCGGTGCCCCCTGCCACGACGAGCGCACAAACGACATGAATGCGTGACCCGCGGGAAGACCGAGCTCCTCGAGCAAGGCGGCGCTGCCCGGTCCCTGGACGGCCAGCAACCCGTAGGCATCGCTCGCGTCAACCACCTGCACGCCGGTGTCGACGGCGGCTGCTGCTAGCGCGGCAACGACCGCATCGACGTTTACAGCGTTGGGGATGATGAACATGGCGTCCGGCGCGACCCGATACACGATGAGGTCGTCGATCACTCCGCCGTCGTCATCGCACAGGAGTGAATACTGCGCCTGCCCCTCGGTAATGCGATCGAGGTCATTGACGAGAATCCCGTTCAACCAATCGGTCGCGCCCGGCCCGCGAACCTCGACGTAGCCCATGTGGGAGACATCGAAGACACCCACCGCTCCACGAACGGCGTCGTGCTCGGCCACGGCACCGGAGTACTCGATGGGCATGTCCCAGCCACCGAAATCGGCCATCTTGGCGCCGAGCGCGATGTGCTCGTCGTGGAGTGGTGTCTGTCGCAAGGTCATGACTCGACCGTAGTGCCTCGTTCGCCTATGTGGATAACGACCGGAGGGCTGCGCCTGTTTCGGGGTCGTCGGGCTGGACCGGATCAGAATCGGGAACGGGAGTCATCTCGCGTAGTGCATCAGCAGCAGCACCGATCAGGGGGATCGCGAGGAGTCCTCCGACGCCTTCACCATGACGGATCTGCATGTCCAAGACCGCCGTGAGATCCAGGCGCCCGAGGGCTGCAGCGTGGCCAGGTTCGGGTGACAGGTGGCCGGCCAGCCACCACTCTCGGGCCCGGAAAGCGACCCGATGGGCCACGAGGGCGACGGCTGTCGGCGCGACCCCGTCCAAAATGGCGGGGGTTCGGCGAGCCGCGGATTGAAGGAGGAACCCGAGCATCGCGGCGAAGTCGGGGGAGCCGATGGCGGCCAGAAGTTCCAGGGGCTCGCCCTTGAGCTCGCGGCCACGGCGCATGGCGTCGCGTACCGCCGAGCACTTGCGCATCCAGGTTGCGTCGTCGATCCCCGTGCCGCGCCCGACGACGGAGGTCACGTCGGCGGGCGCATAGAGTCCGATGAGGGCAGCGGCCGGGGTGGTGTTGCCGATCCCCACGTCGCCGACAACGAAAAGGTCCGCCCCCGCATCGATCTCGGCATCGGCAATTTCGATGCCCGCGGCGAAGGCCTGGCGAGTCTCCTCGGCGGTCATCGCGTCTTCGTGATCGATCGATCCGCTGGAACGGCGTATGCGATGGCGAGTGATATGCGGATCGACGTCGTCGACATAGTCGTCTGCGGTGTCGACGGCCAGATCTACCAGCCGTATGCGTGCCCCTACGCGGTCGGCGACTGCATTCGCGGCGGCACGGCCTTCGGCGAGTGTTCGCACCAGGTGTGCCGTCACTTCTGATGCGTAGGCCGAGGTCCGAGCGGTCTGCGCGACTCCGTGGTCTCCAGCGAACACGACCAGGACCGGCCGCTGTGGCGCCGGTGGAGGGCACTGCCCCCTGGTGGCGGCCCACCAGGTACCGACATCCTCAAGTCGACCCAGGGACCCGATCGGCTTGTCGAGGGAGTTCCAGCGGTCGCGAGCGGCTTGGGCCATCTCCCGGTCGGGCCAGGTGATGGCGGCCGCGACGGCGGTGACCTCATCGCTGGACATGGGGCCTATCGAACACCGCGGAGGCTGACACGCCTACCTCGGCTTCGCGGGGCTTCGTTTGCGCGGCGGCGAAGGCCACCTGGGGTGCGAAGTTGGCGCGCCGTGCGGTGCGGTGTAGGGCAATGAGGATGGGTCGGCCCACAAGGACGATGAGGATCGCAGTGATTACTCCACGCGGGATGTCCCATCCCAGCGAGGTCACCAGCGAAAACGCCAGCCAACGCGCGAGATTCTCAGTGACGGGAGCACCCGGATCGAACAGGATGCCGTCGGTATAGGCGTTGGCCTCCATGCCGCTCAGGAAGGGCCAGAACCACAGATTCATCACAAGCCCGTACGCCATCGACGCGACCATGCCGTACGCCGCAAGCATGGCGATCTCGGCGCGACCGCGCAGGGGAGGTAGGAGCCCGGCACCGAGTCCCACCCAGGCGGCCGCGATCATCTGGAAGGGCAGCCAGGGGCCGACCCCGCCGGTGATGAGCGCTGATGCGCCCAACGAGAGCGAACCGAGTGCGAAGCCAAAGCCGGGGCCGAGGGCGCGACCGCCCAGCACGATGATGAACCAGATGGGTTCGAGTCCGGCGGTGCCGGCACCCAGTGGACGTAGAGCCGCGATGACCGCCACGAGCACGCCGAGCACGGCAATCGACTTCGCATCCATGCCTCCGTCTGCGACCTGCGCGAGCACAACGGCCAGCACGAGTGGAATGAGCGCAGCAAACACCCAGGGCGCGTCTGCCGCGTGCGCAACCGCGGTCGAACCCGGCTCGGCGAGGAAAGGCCAGATGAAGGCCAGGATGCCCACCACGGTGGCCAGTGAAACGGCGAGCCAGGACCACGAGCCCATGCGGACGGCGGTCACGGGGCACTCGCCAAAGCACGTTGAACGGCGGAAACGGTGAGGGGGACCGCCTGTCCCGGGGTCGTAGCAAGGATCTTTGCCACCTGCGGGGCGAAGAGCGGCGAACCCACGACCACGTGAGAGGTGGGCCCGTCGGCGACCACTTCGCCATCGGCGAGGACGACGACACGCGTGGCGATCTCGGCCGCGAGTTCGACGTCGTGCGTGGCCAGCACCACCGCGTGACCGCGGGCGGCCAGATCACTCAGGATGGTCCCCAGCCGTGCCTTGGTCGGATAGTCGAGGCCGCGCGTGGGCTCGTCGAGCAAGAGCACGGCGGGGGTCGCGACGAGAATGACGGCGAGAGCCAGCGTCAGTCGCTGTCCTTCCGACAGGTCTCGCGGGTGGGTGTCCAAGGCGATCTCCGGGGCCAACTCGGCAAGCAATTGCGCGGTGCTCCCGGGCGAAACCTGTGCATCGTGGTCGGCATCCCGGCATTCGGCCGCGACAGTGTCACGGCTCAGTAGGTCCGTCGACTCCTGAGGTACGAATCCGACGCGTCCAATGAGTCGTGGCCCAGCCAACGTGGCCGGGTCGACGCCGTCGATCCGCACGGTTCCCGCATCCGGTCGCCGTAGCCCGACCAGGGTGGACAGCAGAGTGGACTTGCCGGCCCCGTTGCGGCCCATGAGCGCGACGATCTCGCCGGCCGACACATCGAGGGTGACACCTCGCAGGGCCGCAATGTCGCCGTACGAGGCACGGGTTCGCTCGATCGCGACGACGCGGTCGCCGAAGGTGTGGGATACGGGCTGGTATACGCGCGGCAGTTGCTCGCGCAACGAGGCGGCTCTTCGTCGTGCATCCCGCACGGAGAGGGGAATCGGATCCCATCGCGCAAGCCGACCGAGATGTACGACCGCCGGGGCAATCGGCGCCTGGTCCATGACCTGCTCGGGCCTGCCGACGATCAACGGTGCCGCGTTGCCCGGCACGTATGTGACGCGATCGGCGTACTCCAGGACCCGTTCAAGTCGATGCTCGGCGAGAACAACGGTGAGTCCGAGGTCGTGAACGAGCCGCTGCAAAGTGGCGAGAACTTCCTCGGCGGCACCGGGATCCAGCGCGCTCGTCGGTTCATCAAGGACAAGTACCCGGGGGTGCGCGGTGAGGACGGCCCCGATGGCAACCCGCTGACGCTGACCGCCGGACAGGGACAGCAGGGACCGCTCGCGCACGTCGGTGAGTCCGAGGAGGTCAAGGGTCTCCTCGACGCGGCGGCGCATGACCGCAGGCGCAATGCCGAGGCACTCCATCGAGTAGGCGAGTTCCTCTTCGACGGTGTCGGTGACGAAACTCGACATGGGATTTTGCGGAACCATGCCGACGACGTCGGCAAGTTCGCGCGGTGGATGCGTGCGCGTGTCACGGCCGTCGACGGTGACGCGGCCCTGGAGTGTGCCGCCGGTGAAGTGGGGGACCAGTCCGTTGATCGCCCGCAGCAGCGTGGACTTGCCGCTTCCGGTGCGTCCGACGACGAGCATCATCTCGCCCTCGTCGATGTGCAGGTTCACATCGGCGACGGCGGGTGTGTCCGCTCCCTCGTACGTGATCGTCACCTGCTCGAAGCGGATCATGCGACCACCACCTCTGCGCGATGTGTCGGTCGCGGCGCGGGTGTGAGGAAGGCCGGTAGCACGCTGACGAGGATGCCGAGAACGGCTACGGGTGGGAGCGACGGCCAGGCGGGCGGGTCCACGGGCGGGGTGAGGCCAGGCACCCCGAGGATGCCCAACACGACAAGGCTCGATCCGGTGGTGATCGCGCACGCGGTCAACAGCCACTCCGGTCCGGACCAGGGATCTGGCCGGTAGCGCGTACGCGTCGCACGGCGACCGGCGAGGAAGAAGCCGACGAGTCCGAGGAGACCGCCGATGATGATGAGAGGGACACCGAGATAGCCCGGGGCCGAGGCGTCGAGCAGGGCATAGACGCCGATGATGATCGCGACGAGGCCAGCGATGAGGGCGCCGGTCGTCACCCGGCGCAGACGGGGTGATCGTTCAGCCTGTCGCCCGTAGCCTCGGGCATCCATGGCGGCGGCAAGATCCACGGATCGTTCGAGAGCTCCTTCGAGTACCGGGAGCGAGGCGCCGGCGGCCCCGCGGATCCCGGTGTTCGGGCGTCCGCGCAGGCGGCGGGCCGCGCGAATGCGATCGAGGTCGGCGACGAGTTGTGGCGCGAAGGTGACGGCAATGACGAGGGAGACGCCGAATTCATAGAGTGCGGCCGGAGCTGCCTTGAGAAGGCGTGCCGGTGACGCTAACGAGTTGGCGGCACCGACGCAGGCGAGGATCGTCGCCAATCTCAAGCCGTCGTAGAACGCCGCGAGCATTGACTCCGCCGTGATGTCGCCCCCGAAACGTACGCCGGCGAAAAGATCGGGCAGCGTGATCGACGGCAGGGTGACGATGACGGTCGTGCCGATGGGTGCTGACACGATCGCCTGGAACAGCAGGCGTATGGCGATGACGATGAGGCCGATCCTTAGGAAGACGCCGAACGAGCGGGACCACGGCGCCTGCGGGCGTCGAGCGGCGACGACGTATCCGGCAACGGCGATGATGAGGCCGAGCAGCAGCGGATTTGTCGTGCGCGAGGCGGCGATGGCCAGGCCGATGGCCCACAGCCACCAGGCGCCGGGGTGCACCGTGCGCGCGGTCACGGCGAGCCCGTCATAGCGACCGCCGGCGGGTGACGATGACTGCCGCTCCGCCAAGGAGTGCGATACCGGCAACAGCGCCGCCGGTCATGAGCAGGCTGCCGCCGCCGGAGTCGTCGGGATCGGCAAGTGGCTCGGCCAGTAGGGAAACCGAGGGGGATGGCACGTCGGCGGGAGCAGCAGCCACGATTGAGGTCTCACTTGACGTTGGCGTGGGCGGCGGTGTCGGCGTGGCGGTCGGCGTTGAGGTCGTCGACGGCGACACCGTGTTCTCGGGCGAGGCGGAGGTTTCGGCTGAGCCGCCGGGGTTGGGGGTGGTTGTGCTGCTGCTTGGCGTGGTCGGTGCTCCGGTGGGCTCGGCCGCTGGGCC
>JAYNIC010000109.1:7390-7608 GCA_038108715.1 Candidatus Nanopelagicales bacterium
CGGCTGCGGCTTTGGCTCACGGGTCTTGGTGGGCTTGGGCTCGGGGGACGGGCTCGGCTTCGGTTTGGGCTCGGGCTCGGGCTCCCCGACGACAACGGCGCATTCACCGGTCGGATAGGAGCCGATGGCACAGATGAGGCCGGCCTCCACCCGCACCGAGGCAGCCGCTCGGAGGACGTCGTACCCCGTGGCCTTATCGACCGCACTCACGCACAGCG
>JAYNIC010000110.1:0-7172 GCA_038108715.1 Candidatus Nanopelagicales bacterium
ACCCGGTCCTCGCCGGGGAGCGCTTCCGCAATCCGGCGTACGCCGACCTGCTGCAGTCCATGGTCGATGGCGCCGTCACAGGTGCCGACGATCCCCGCTTCATCGATCCCATCGACGAGGCCATGCGCACCCACGGTGGCCTCGTGACGCGCGAGGACCTGTTGACCTACCGGCCCATCGTGCGCGCACCGATCTCCCTGCGACGTGCAGAGGCCCAGATCTGGACCAACCCTGCTCCGTCCTTCGGCGGCGGCATCGTGCTCGATGCTCTTGCACGCACAACCCCGTCCGCTGATCCGACGGTCCTCTGGCCTGGCGTGCTGTCGGCTCTGCGCGAGGTCACCAGGGAACGGCGCGAACGCGACCGCACCGATGGGGGCACCCAGGTGATCCGCGGCACCACCCATGTCTCGGTCATCGATAGCGAGGGTTGGGTCGCCGCGCTCTCGATGTCCAACGGCTCCGGGTCCGGGATCGTGGTGGAGGGGATCTCCTTCAACAACATGCTCGGGGAGGAGGACCTCAACCCGCACGGGCCGCACGGCGGACACGGACTGACCCCCGGGAGCCGAATGGGTTCGATGATGGCCCCGTCCGTGGTCATTCGAGACGACGGCGAAATGCTCGTGGCCGGCACGGGGGGCAGCGAGCGCATTCGCTCCGCCCTCGCCAGCACTTTCGCCCGCCATCTGGACCTCGGCCTGTCGCCAGCACAAGCCATCGGTGCACCGCGGCTGCACGCGGCGGCCGATCTCAACGAGGTCGAGCCCGGCCTACCGGCCACTGTGCTCGCCGCTCTCCGCGAAGCACCAACCCCCTTGCGCGAATGGCCTGCCGCTGATCTGTTCTTCGGCGGGGTTCACGCCGTACGCCGAACAGCGGACGGCACCGTCGAGGCGATCGGTGATACTCGCCGCGGCGGTGCCGTCGCTGTCGTGGAGTGACTAGTTCTTCATCGACCCGAGCACGAGCTCAATGTCGCGCTCCTGGCCGTTGCGCTCGACGGTGACGACGACGGTGTCACCGGGGGCCAGGGACCGGACGTCGACGATCAGGTCTGTCGCGTCCATGACCATGTTGCCGTTGAGCTTGGTAATGATGTCGCCGACCTGCAGACCCGCTGCCGTTGCTGGGCCGCCCTCGGTCAGTGCGGTCACCTCGGCGCCGGGCCCGGGGAATTCCATAGCCAGGCTGACGCCGATGATCGGCGTTGAGGAGGAGCCGGTCGCGATCAACTCCGACGCGATGCGCGAAGCAGTATCAATCGGGATGGCGAAGCCAAGACCGATGCTGCCGGCGGTGCCGCCGAAGGACTGGCCCATGGAGGCGATGGCCGAATTGATGCCGATGACCGCACCGTTGCCGTCGACCAGCGGACCGCCGGAGTTGCCGGGGTTGATGGCCGCGTCGGTCTGGATGGCGTTGATGAAGGACATCTCACCTTCGCCGCCAGCTGTCACCGGACGCTCCAGCGCGCTGACGATGCCGGAGGTCACCGTGCCCTGCAGTCCCAGCGGCGACCCGATGGCGATGGTGGTGTCGCCCACCTGAAGTTCACTCGAGTTGCCAAGCGTCACCGCCGGAAGTCCGGTGCGGTTGACCTTGACCACGGCGAGGTCATATCCGGCGTTCGAGCCGATCAGTTTGGCGGTCTCGGTCGTGCCATCGCTGAAGGTCACCGTGATGTCCTTGCCACCGGCGGTGACGTGATTGTTCGTGAGGATGTATCCATCGTCGCGTATGACGAAGCCCGAGCCGGTGCCCCCACCACCGTTGCCATCGCGCACATTGATCTGGACGACCGACGGTTGAACGGCGGCCGCTACGGCAGCAACGCTGCCGGTGGCCGGCGGGCTAATCGGCTCCAGCGAACTTCCGATCGCTGGCGCAGCAACGGTCGTCGTATTCGTCGGTGCGGTCACCCGCGCAGCGGTGAATCCCACGGCGCCACCGACCGCGCCCGCAACCAGGGCGGTCGCGGCCACCGCGCCGATTCCGGCGGCGATGAGGCCGCCCCGGCCGGACTTCTTCTTGGGGTAGGCCGGCTGGGGTGCCGGCGTCCCGTAATACGCGGCGTAGGGATCTTGCGCGTAGCCGGCGTAGGGATCTTGCGCGTAGCCGGCGTAAGGATCGCCGATCCCAGCCTCGGTTGCCGCGGCTGTTGGCTGCGCCTGCCAGCCCTCGGTGTACGACGGATAGACCCGCGTGTCGGCCTGCGGCTCCGGTGCGGCGTACGGGTCATGCGCCCCGTACACACTCGCGTAGGGATCGGTGCCAGAAGTCTGGTCGGTCACGGAGCCTCCTCGATTGCCGGGGCCGGACCCCGGAATGTCTGCACCTAGCCTGACGCCTCGAGGGGGCGCAATGTTCCCCGAGGGCACCCCGATGAGGGTTTCCTTACCGAATTCTGACAGTTCCCTGCGAGACCGACCACCGGGTGCCGTGCCATGGGCCGAACAGGACCCCTTCGATGGCGACGTTCAGACCGGGTGCGCCATAGTGGGGCCATGGCGGACGGTGAGGCCATGCGCGACCAGGCGGCAGCGGTGCTGGCCGACGCCAGGCAGCGCCTTGCCGCCGCCGAATCCGCCGGACGCGCGTACGGCATAGCCCTGCAACGCACCCGAGCCGCCCAGGCCCTCCTCGTCCTCGATGACCCGCAGACGGCCCTCGAGGACCTTGAGCAGGCCGGCCGCTTCGTCGACATGCTGGCCGCGGACGGCGACCACGAGCACCAGTACCTGCTGCGTGCGGTCTCACCCGGCCTGCCACCCCCCGACGAGGAGATGGGCGATCTGGACTCGCTGCGGGCCATGATCCTGGTCTCCCGCGCCTTGGCGCTGACCCACCTGCACCGATGGGCGGATGCCCGCGTGGCAGTTGACCAGGCTCGTCCCCTGGCACGGGGTTGGCGGCGCCGCGACCTACGCAAGGCTTTGGACCAGGCCGAGAATGAGATTGCCCGGGCCGACGGAGCTCCAGGCGAAGCCATCACGGCGATCGACCGCACACTGGCC
The DNA here is from genome assembly GCA_038108715.1 of Candidatus Nanopelagicales bacterium. Taxonomy (GTDB): domain Bacteria; phylum Actinomycetota; class Actinomycetes; order S36-B12; family S36-B12; genus Mxb001. Next base: position 3,018 of record JAYNIC010000110.1, read on the forward strand.
CAAGGAGATCTACCGCAGCCGGAGCAGTTGTCCGCCCGCTACGAACGGGCCGCCCATCTCGCCGACGAGGGCCGATTCGATGAGGCAATCCGCGACGCGCTCACGTTGATTCGCGATGCCGGCGATGACGATCACGTGACATCGCGCGCACGTCAGGTGCTCGGGGCGTCCTTGGCCGCACTCGGCCGTGTTGACGATGCGCTCGCCGCCCTCACTGCGGCCTTCGAGGGCTTCGTCCGCGACGAAGAAGACGCTGCGATCGCGAACGCAGCGCCTGGTCTGGCCTGGCTGCTGGGCGAATCCGGAGACCATGTGCGCGCCATCACCACCCTTCAGACAGGGATCGAGGCAGCCACACGGATTGGTGACCGACTCGCGATCGTCGACCTCGAATCGGCGCTGGGTGCGGCGTACGACGCGCATGATGAACCCGCCGCCGCCGTCGCTGCCTTCGGCCGAGCCATTGCCCTCGCCGAGAACCTGCACGATGAGGTGCGCGCCGCCGATGCCCGCCACGGCGAGGCCATTGTGCGCGGCGGCCAGCCGGACCCTCACGAACTTGTCGAGGCCCTGTCACTTCTTGACGCCGCGGCAGTCGGGTACGACCGGCAGGGCCTGCGCGAGCGAGCCGCGGAATGCCAGCATGAGGCTGCGGCACTGCTCGCCCGCCGCGGCTCCTACTCCGCTGCGCTCGCGCGGTACCGAACGGCCTTGTCGGCGTACGAGCACGTGCCGGAGGTACTCCTCGGCGAGGATCCCGGCGCACCGCAGGACTGCATTCGCAACATCGCCCTTCTGGAATCACTGGCCGGTGATCCGCAGCAGCAGATTCCCTCGGGGGCATTCGCGAGTGGCGGACACCGCATGCAGCACGCAACGGAGGTGGAGTGAGCACGACGGATGCGCAGGCGATTGCCGACGCGGCCGCAACCGCCCTGCTCGCCGGACACTTGGCGATCCTGCCCACCGAGACGGTCTATGGTCTCGCCGCACGTGCCGATGATCCCGAGGCCGTCGCCGGCATCTACGCCGCCAAGGGTCGCCCCCTCGACCATCCCGTGATCGTGCATGTCGCCGATGGGCGAGCCGCCCTTGAGACATCGACGCCGCAAGCGTGGGCGCGCGAGGTTCCGCCCTATGCACACGCGCTCGCGGCTGCCTTTTGGCCGGGGCCCATGTCACTGGTGCTGCTGCGCGCTCCGCGATCGGGTGATCACGTCACCGGCGGCCAGGACACGGTGGCCCTGCGCGTGCCCGGGCATCCCCTCGCTCGCGAGGTTCTTTGCCGCATGGACGAACTCGACCCGGCTGGCGCACCGCATGGGGTCGCGGCACCGAGCGCCAACCGCTTCGGTCGGGTGAGTCCCACCACCGCCGATCACGCCATGGAGGAATTCGCCGAGGTGCTCGACCCCCTGCAGTACGTCGTCGTCGATGGCGGCACCTCCGATGTGGGTCTGGAGTCCACCATTGTCGATTGCACCGGTGAGGTGCCCCGCATCCTTCGACCTGGCGCGGTGAGCGCCGCTGACGTGGAACGCGCCACCGGCCTGGTCACCGCCGAGGCCGGCCGGGGCATTCGCGTCCCCGGTGCACTGCCCTCCCACTACGCGCCAAACGCCCACCTTGTGCTCGCACCGGACGGTCCAGCACTTTGCGCGGTCCTCGACTCCGCCATAGAGGCTGGCCTTGCCCCCGACGCCATCGGCGTCATTGCACCGGGCGAACTCGACACTCCCGAGGGTGCCCGGCGGTTGCTTGCGCCGATGTCGCATGCCGAATACGCCCGAGGTCTGTACGCCGCAATGCGGGCAGCCGACCGTGACGGGCTGCGCATGATCGTCGCGATCCCGCCCGAGCGTGACGCGGAAGGCATTGGTGACGCGGTGGCCGATCGGCTCCGGCGGGCAGCCGCTCCGCGCCCCGGCAGCCTGGAGGGCTAGTCGTAGCCGAGTTCGTGCAGGCGATCGTCGTCAATGCCGAAGTGATGGGCAATTTCATGCACCACGGTGATGATGACTTCCTCGATTACGTCGTCGACGGTGTCGCAGATCCGCAGGATGGGTGTCCGATAGATGGAGATGCGATCGGGTAAGGCGCCGGCGTACCGCGAGTCCCGCTCCGTCAGAGCGATCCCCTCGTAGAGCCCAAGAAGTTCGGGGTCATCAGGCGGGGCGTCGTCCACAATCACGAACACGACGTTGTCCACCAGGCGAGCAAGTTCCCCGGGCACCCGCTCAAGTGCATGGGCCACCAGTTCCTCGAACTGCGCCGGGGCCATTGCGATCACACCCGCATTCTCCCCCGGACTGGGCGCGGCCACCTCTCGCGTGACCTTCCGTGACAGGAGTGACCTTCCGTGACAGGACTTCCGCGACTGGGCTGGGGTGACAGGACTGCGACAAATGCACCGGCCAAAGGTCCTTGACCGGGGTCGCCGGCCAGCGCAGACTGAAATTACGGCAAAGCCGAAGCGTGAGAGGAGGAGTTGTGCTTCTTCGAATCACCAAAGCGCTCCTGGTTGAGGAGCATCGACCTACACCCCGCGCGTGGAGGGTGGCACACCCGGGCGACAGATAGGGGTCGGCATCGAGCCCGACCCGCACAGACATTACGAGGACCCGCTCCCCACGGAGCGGGTCCTCGGTCTGTGTGCAGGGGTACGGGCTCGCCGGAAGCGCGCTACGGGGCCGTCACCGGGACTGCGCGGAAGACCCGGGTGTCGCTGGTCAGCGCGTCGATGGTGACCTGCCACCTGGCTCCGCTGTTCGGGGGAATCGTCCACGACGCCATCGCCCTGGCTGACTGGGCGTTGAAGTTGCGGAACGGCACCTTCGCGAAGTCGTCGTAGAGGTAGACGCGGTAGGCAACCGATCGGTCATGGATTCGCACGTGCGCGGTGAGCGTCATCGGAGTGCCCGCGGGTTCCTCCTTCATCAGCTGATTGGTCGGAGTGCCGTTTTGCGTCCCCTCACCGTTCACATTCGACGTCAGGCGCACCGGGATGGTCACCCCATCCGCGTCGGCGACTCCGGTGATGGCGGTCGCATAGTTGGGGGGCCGATCGCGCAGCGCGTAGACCGGGCCGCCGATGGCGTTGGCCTGATCGCGCGTGAGCGGGAACGAGGCGAACTCGTAGGTGTACAGGTAGGGATAGTTCGGGCCAACGTTATGCAGACCGTTGTCGCTGATCGTGATCGTGTCCGTCGAATGGTAGCGGCGATCCGAGAGTGGCGATCCCGAGCCGATGCCGAAGACCGGCACGATGTGGTCGAACTCCGGATCGCCCTTGTCCCCCGGCCACTCGTTCAGGACCTTGGTGTTGTTGAGAACTCCAATGATGACGACGTCCCCATGGAGAAATCGCTTCTTCACCCAGGTGAGGTACTGCGGTACCGAGCGCTTCCGCACGCTATCGAAGTACTTTGCCTCCAACCTCATAGCCCGCGCCGCACGACGCTCACTCCCTGTGCCGAGCATGAGTTGGGCGCTTGACTTCCACTGATCCACACCTGGCGATGCCAGCGAGCGCGCTGTCCACTGCGTTGTGTACTGGCCGAAGCGCATGCCGGCACTGATGAAACTGGTCTCGCCGCAGTAGCCGTAATTGGCATTCCACTGCAGCCGCGGTGCCATCGGCGTGCCGCGTTCGTACCAGGTCGGCGGGGCGGCAGATACCGGAACTGGGGCAAGAACCACCGCCGAAAGGGCAACCACGATCGACACGAGCAACCTGCGCATGACCCTCCCGAGTTGACGGCCCTTAACGAAGGTGCACTCCGAAAGTGGCCCGTGTCAATGCCTGAGCCCGAACTCAGACCAGACGGGAGGGGGCCATTTCACAGGTGCGAGTGCACTCCCCTATGCTTTCCCAGTCTCGAACGGTGTTCGAAGATGGTGGTCCCCATCGTCTAGCGGCCTAGGACTCCGCCCTTTCAAGGCGGCAGCGCGGGTTCGAATCCCGTTGGGGACACGGCAACACGGCTTTACGGAGGCAACTCCGCAAGGCCCCGTAGCGCAGTCGGTTAGCGCGCCGCCCTGTCACGGCGGAGGTCGCGGGTTCGAGTCCCGTCGGGGTCGCTAGGCCGCCACAAGCGGCCAGGGTCGCCTGTGCGACCCGCACGGCCCGGTCGCTCAGTTGGTACGAGCGTCCGA
>JAYNIC010000110.1:7182-7598 GCA_038108715.1 Candidatus Nanopelagicales bacterium
GTGAAGGACAGGTCGTAGAGAGAGGACGCAGCAGTCATACCTCCATTCTCAATCCAGACCAGCGCACCCGCACCTCGACGACCGAGTAACGACCAGAGCCGGCGGCGAGGACGCTCCCGAAGCCCTGATATTGTTCGCCAGCGCCCAGAAACACCGGGCACACGGCCAGGTAGCTCAGTTGGTACGAGCGTCCGACTGAAAATCGGAAGGTCGGCGGTTCGACCCCGCCCCTGGCCACCACATTCCCCTCAACTGCACCACTTCTCTCTCGCCCCAGGGCCGCTCTTGCGCTAGCGTGATGTGGACTAGGGGGACATCTTGAGAACCGGCGCGAAAGTACTCAGCACACTGCTGGCGGTGGCCCTGACCTAATGGGCGCTGACGGGCGGTGCCGCGAGTGCTGCCAAGGTCACAGC
>JAYNIC010000111.1:0-496 GCA_038108715.1 Candidatus Nanopelagicales bacterium
GCGTGGTGGCGGTCGTGGAGCGACTCAAGGGTCACCCGCTCTTCGCGCACGTCACGCTGACCAGGTCCGAACGGTCCCCGATCGCGGCCCTGGTCACCGAGATGCTCGAGGACCTGCCGGCGTAGGGAATGAAATCCCTGTGAGGTAGATCACAATATGCCCCCCGTGGATCGGGGAAAAGATGCCGGATTTGTCCGTTATGGGCGAGTGACATTCCTGGGATCTTCGTGATCTCAGCGTGACATTCGGTCAAACGTTGGGCACCGTATGGGGGTGCCAAAACGAACCTGGACCTGGCCGGTAGCAGTCTCGGCGACCCTGGCGCTGTGCGTTTCGCCCCTTGCGACGGCAGCCTTGGCCGCCGCCGATGCTCCGGGTGCCGCGACGTCACTTGACGCATCGCCGACCGTGGTGGTGACGCCCGCCGCCGAGCGCGACGCCGACCTGCCGAGCAACCAGCGCCAGCCCAAGGTGCCCAACCCGCCCGACCTCGGTG
>JAYNIC010000111.1:506-7482 GCA_038108715.1 Candidatus Nanopelagicales bacterium
TCTACGGCAATGTGGGAATGCGTGCCCTCGACGCCCTCGAAGGCACCTTGATTCACACCTGGCCGCGCTTTTTCCAGGACGCGGCGTTCTGGACCACCCTCAACAAGGGTGCCGGCGCCAGCCACTGGTCCGGTGGCAACTGGTACTGCGATCACCGCCCCAATGCTGAGAGCGGTTGGCCGAGCCCCAGCCACTGGAACTACACCCCGCTCGAGCGCAGCAAGGGAGGTGGATCCTCGACCGGCGCAACTGGGTCGGACAGCACGACGAAGACCACCCGGGCCGCGACCGGCACTCCCGCCAACAGCAAGAAGATCGCCCGCGCCTACATCGCCAAGAAGTACGGCTGGGACCGTTCGGAGTTCACGGCGCTAAAGAACATGTGGTGGCGTGAGAGCAACTGGCGCTACGACGTCGTCAATAACCATCCCAACGGTCCGTGGTACGGCTTGGCGCAGGTGACCGGCGGTTTCATCAATGACCAGGGCTACACCGTGAAGAAGTACATGTCCTCGCCCCGTGTGCAGGTCAAGGTGGGCACGGCGTACATCAAGCAGCGTTACGGATCGCCGGCTAAGGCGTGGAGTTTCTGGCAGTCCAACGGCTGGTACTAGTCCTTCGGAGGGCCGACCGGGATCGTGAGCGCGACCGGCCGCAAGGTGTCCTCGAAGAAGTCATTGCCCTTGTCGTCGACGACGACGAACGCCGGGAAGTCGACGACATCGATCTTCCACACCGCCTCCATCCCGAGTTCGGGGAAGTCAATGACCTCCACCGAGCGAATGTTGTCCTGGGCGAGGATCGCGGCTGGGCCACCGATGGACCCGAGGTAGAAGCCGCCGTTCTCCTGGCAGGCCTTGGTGACGGCCGGACTCCGATTGCCCTTGGCCAGCATGACGAAGGAGCCGCCGGCCTTCTGGAACTCGTCCACGTAGGCGTCCATGCGTCCGGCGGTCGTTGGGCCAAACGAGCCGGACGGCATGCCTTCCGGTGTCTTGGCGGGGCCGGCGTAGTAGACGGCGTGGTCGCGTAGGTACGCCGGCATCGGCTCGCCGCGGTCAAGCATGTCCTTGATGCGAGCGTGAGCGATGTCGCGGGCCACGACGAGCGGCCCGGTGAGGGAGACGCGAGTCTTCACCGGAAGGCTCGACAATTGGTTGCGGATCTCGTCCATCGGTCGGTTGAGGTCGATCCGCACCGCCTCGGCCGCGTCGTCGTGCTCGACGTCGGGGAGGTAGCGCGCGGGGTCGGTCTCGAGCTGTTCGAGGAAGGCACCCTCGGGGGTGATGCGCGCCAGCGCTTGCCGGTCAGCCGAGCAGGAGACCGCGATCGCGACCGGCACCGAGGCGCCGTGCCGGGGCAGGCGGATGACGCGGACGTCGTGGCAGAAGTATTTTCCACCGAACTGTGCGCCGATGCCGAAGTTGCGGGTCATCTCCAGTACCTCCGCCTCCATCTCCAGGTCACGGAAGCCGTGCCCGTCCATGGACCCGTGGACGGGCAGGGAGTCGAGGTATCGGGCGCTGGCGTATTTGGCGGTCTTCAAGGCGAACTCCGCGCTCGTGCCGCCGACGACGATGGCGAGGTGGTACGGCGGGCAGGCAGCGGTCCCAATGGAGCGCAGGGCGGTGTCGAGGAAGGTGCGGAACCGCTGGGGGTTGAGCAGCGCCTTGGTCTCCTGGAACAGGAAGCTCTTGTTGGCCGAACCGCCCCCCTTGGCCATGTAGAGCAGTTCGTAGGACAACTCATGTCCGGGTTTGGTGTCGGCGTACAACTCGATCTGCGCAGGCAGGTTGGTGCCGGTGTTGCGCTCCTCCCACATCGTCAGCGGTGCCATCTGCGAGTAGCGCAGGTTGAGTTGCTCGTAGGCATCGAACACTCCGCGACTGATGGCGGCCTCGTCCGGGCCGTGGGTCAGGACATGCTGGCCACGCTTGCCCATGACGATGGCGGTGCCGGTGTCCTGACACATGGGCAGAACGCCACCGGCCGACACGTTGGCGTTCTTCAACAGATCCAACGCGACGAATCGATCATTAGGACTGGCCTCCGGATCCTCGATGATGGCCTGAAGTTGCGCGAGGTGTCCGGGGCGGAGTAGGTGAGAGATATCGCGAATCGCCTCGAAGGTGAGGAGACGAAGGACTTCGGAGTCCACCTCGAGGAATTGGCGGCCCGCTCCGTCAGCCACGCGAATGCCGTCGGAGGTGATGTGCCGGTACGGCGTGGTGTCCGGCCCGAGGGGAAGCATGTCGGCGTAGGAGAAGTCGGCCATGGCGCCAGCCTAGGCGTTGCGCCTCCGGTACGGTCGTCGCCGTGACCTCACCAGCCATCGCCGTCCTCGGCGAACGCATCGTTGACCTGGTCCCGGGCGACGATCCGGCGTCCTACCGCGCCGTGGCGGGCGGCTCCCCGGCGAACGTCGCGCTGGGGGTCCAACGCCTCGGGGCCGCTGCGGTCCTGCTTGGCCGCTCGGCCGACGACGGTCTCGCCGAACTCCTGGACCGAGCGATCACGGACAACGGGCTGTCCACCGCGGGAATCCTGCGGCGCAGCGGAGCGAGCCTGCTCGCCGTGTGCACCCGCAATGCGGACGGTTCCGTCCAGTACGCGTTCTACTACGAATCCGCTCCGGACCTCCGCTGGAATGCGGCCGATCTTGACGAGGCGCTGGCTGCTGCTCGTTCCGCCGGAGCGAGAGCCTGGCACACCGGTTCGCTGGTGAGTTGGCTCGGCACCGGGGTCGACGACCTCATCGCGGCGTGGCGGTCGGCCGCGGGCCAGGGCGATCTCACACTCAGCTATGACCCGAATGCGCGTCCGGGCACCATCGCTCGGGAGGAGATGCGTGAGCGCGTCGAGGCCTTCGTCGCTGCCGCCGACGTGGTCAAGGTCAGTGACGAGGACTTGCGCTACCTCTACCCCGATCGCACACCCGAAGAGATGTGCGCGCAGTGGATGGAGGCTGGGCCAGGGCTGGTTGTTTTGACGCGCGGCCCGAATGGCGTTGCCGCGTGGCGACACGGCCATGGCGTCATCGAGGTATCCGGGCGTCCGGTGACGGTCGCCGACACTGTGGGTGCCGGCGACACGATTTCAGCAGCGCTGTTGGTCGGTCTCGGTGATGCCGGTGTGCTCGGGGGAGATCTGTCGACGCTGACCGATGACCAGGTCCGCGAGATTCTGGAGCGGGCCGTGGTCGCGGCGGCGATCACCTGTTCCCGTGAGGGAGCTCAGCCACCCACCCGCGCCGAGGTCGATGCAGCGCTCTAGTTCGCGCTGCCGAAGTCGACGACGGCGTAGCGGCCAAGCTTGTCGAGGCGATGCTCGCTAGACACCTGGCGGATTGTGCCGCTCTTGCTGCGCATGACGATGGAGTGCGTCTGCGCTCCGTGCGAGGTGTAGTGAACGCCGCGCACGAGTTCACCATCGGTGATTCCCGTGGCGCAGAAGAAGACGTTGTCACCGGTCACCAGGTCGTCGGTGGTCAGGACGCGGTTGAGGTCGTGCCCAGCGTCGATAGCCCGCTGTCGCTCCTCCTCGTCGCGCGGCCAGAGCATGCCTTGAATCGTGCCGCCGAGGCACTTGACCGCGCAGGCGGTGATGATGCCCTCGGGGGTGCCGCCGATCCCCATGAGCAGATCGACACCCGTGCCCTCGCGCATCGCCATGATCGCGCCAGCGACGTCACCGTCGCTGATGAACTTGATGCGTGCGCCGGCCTCCCGCACCTCGGTCACGAGGTCGTCGTGGCGCGGTCGGTCGAGGATGCAGACGGTGAGGTCCTGAATCGCCATGCCCTTGGCGGCGGCGACCCGCCGGAGGTTCTCCCCGCACGGCGCAGTGATGTCTACGACGGCAGCCGCCTCAGGCCCGGTGACGAGCTTGCGCATGTAGAACACCGCGCTGGGGTCGTACATCGCGCCCCTTTCGGCAACGGCCAGGACGGCGATCGCGTTGGACATGCCCTTTGCGCACAGCGTGGTGCCATCGATCGGATCAACCGCGACGTCTACCGCGGGACCGGTACCGTCACCGACCGCTTCGCCATTGAACAGCATGGGGGCGTCGTCCTTCTCGCCCTCGCCGATGATGACAACGCCATCCATGGAGACACCGCTAATGAGTTGGCGCATGGCGTTGACCGCAGCACCATCAGCGCCGTTCTTGTCACCGCGGCCTACCCAACGGGCAGCCGCCATGGCGGCCGCCTCGGTCACCCGGACGAGCTCGAGGGCGAGATTGCGATCGGGGGCCTCCGGAGCGGGGCTACTCATGGGCCGACCCTCTCACGCCGCGGGCGCAAAGATGTGCCGGAGAACAGGATCAGGGACGATAGTCCCGTGTCGGACACGGATGCACCCCGCCCCCAGTCAGGCGTCGACGGTGAATTGCGCCCTACTGGGCGCCGCAATGCCCGACTCGGGCAGACAGTCTGGGACATGGTGCGATCCGTGGCGCTGGTGCTTCTCGCCGTTGCCGCCGTCCTGCTGTTCACCTGGCGGCCGCAGCCGGACGCGGTGAAGGTCGTGGACCCGACGCCGGTACTCATCCAGGCGCGGATCGAGGCGCCGTATCCGGTGCTCTACCCGGCCGATCTTGATGCGGCGTGGCGGCCTACGAGCGCTCGGTGGGCAGTGACCCCTGCCTCGAGTCCGGACCCGTCCTGGCATGTGGGTTTCGTGACCCCGATGGACGCCTACGCCCAGATCGGTCAGTCGGCCACTGCATCATCGGCGTACATCGCCGAGCAGACCGATGGCGGTGAAGTCGTGTCGGTCGGTGGCGAGTGGCAACGCTATGAGGGTCGCGGAGCTCAGGGTGAGATAAACAGGTCGCTCGTTCGTGTGCAGGGCGGGGTCACCGTCGTCGTCAGCGGTACGGCGGACTGGGAGGAGTTGCAGGTCGTTGCCGATCGGCTCAGTCCGGAGGCTCTTCCTGGCTGAGGCGGGTCTGGGCGCCATCGAGCCACTCGGAGCAGATGCGGGCCCACTCCTCACCGGACTCCCACAGGGCGAGCGCCTCCTCCAAGGTGGTGTCCCCAGCTTCGAGTTTGGCCACGATCTCGGCGAGCGCAGCGCGGGCCTGCTCGTACGTCGGCTGGTCTTCGCTCACGCTGTTCACCCTAGATCCTCGACGCGCACGGTGAAGCCACCACGCGCGACGCGCACCCCGAGATGGTCCCCCGTGCTGACCTCCGTCACGTCGCGAACAACATCACCGTCAAGGGTGCGCACTACGGCGTACCCGCGCTCGAGAGTCGCCGCGGGTGACAGTGCGGTGAGGCGGGCGACGAGGTGTTCGAGATCGTGGCGACCGTGGTCGATGCGCTGCGTGAGGTGACGGCGCATCGTGGCGCGATGCCGGTCGATCACGTCTTTCTCGGCACCGAGCCGACGGGTGAGTGCGCGACGGGTTCGTTCGCGCGCCTCGGCGATGATGGCCACTTCCTCGGCCAGATCCGGCACGATGCGCTTGGCCGCGTCGGTCGGCGTCGATGCCCGGAGGTCCGCGACGAGGTCGACGAGGGGTACGTCCTTCTCGTGACCGATCGCGCTAACCACGGGTATGCGCGATGACGCGACGGCGCGCACAAGCCGCTCATTGCTGAACGGCAGTAGGTCCTCGACACTGCCTCCGCCGCGTGCGATGACGATGACATCGACGTGGGGTACGCCGTTCAATTCCTCGAGCGCTTGGACGATCGCGCTGACGGCACTCGCGCCCTGCACAGCGACCTCGCGTACCTCGAAGCGCACGGCGGGCCACCGGCGCTCGGCGTTCTCGATGACATCCGTCAGGGCGGCACTGGCGCGGCCGCTGATAAGTCCCACGCGCCGAGGGAGGAAGGGCAGGGAGCGTTTGCGGCTGGTGGCGAAGAGACCTTCGGCCTCGAAAAGCGCACGCAGGCGCTCGATCTCTTCGAGTAGCGCACCGCGGCCCACCGCGCGGAATTCACGTGCCCGGATTTGCAGGCTGCCTCGGCCCGGGTAGAACTCCGGTTTGCCGTGGACGATGACGCGTTGGCCCTCGGTTAGGGGTGGCTGCGTCGCCCCCAGAAGGGCGACGTCGGTCACGACGCTCAGGGACAGATCGGCGTCGGTGTCGCGCAGGGTGACCCAGGCCGTGCGCATTCCCGGGCGACGGCTGATCTGTGCGATCTGCCCCTCGATCCAGATCGAGCCAAGCCGGTCGATCCACTCGGCCAGCAGCTGCGACACCGTCCTCACGGCGGCCGGTGATTCAGGCGAGGTCTGCAGGCCCATGGCCGCAGGCTACGGGGCGAGGACCGCCGCCGCAGGCCCGATTGGTCCTCTCCGCCTACGATGGGGCAATGCCGAAGAGAGTCCTGCTCGCCGCGCCCCGCGGATACTGCGCCGGTGTCGATCGTGCCGTGGTGACCGTCGAGAAGGCACTGGATCTGTACGGCGCCCCCGTCTACGTGCGCAAGCAGATCGTGCACAACCGATACGTCGTGGAGCAATTGCAGGCTCGCGGAGCGATCTTCGTCGAGGAGTTGGACGAGGTGCCCGAGGGTTCGACGGTCGTCTTCTCCGCTCACGGTGTCGCTCCATCGGTGCACGCGGAGGCGGCCGAGCGAGAGCTCAAGACGATCGATGCGACCTGCCCGCTGGTGACCAAGGTGCACTCTGAAGCCAAGCGATTCTCCGGTGACGGCATGCAGATCCTGCTCATCGGCCATGAAGGTCACGAGGAGGTCGTCGGCACGATGGGCGAGGCGCCCGAGGCCATGACACTGGTCGAGTCACCCGATGACGCCGACCGTGTCGAGATCGACCCGGAACGTCCGGTGATCTGGCTATCGCAGACCACCCTGTCCGTCGACGAGACGCTAGAGACGGTCGATCGGCTCAAGGGTCGGTTCCCACAGTTGCAGAGCCCGCCGAGTGATGACATCTGCTACGCGACCCAGAATCGGCAGGCCGCGGTCAAGCAGATCGCACCGGAGTGTGAT
>JAYNIC010000112.1:0-7445 GCA_038108715.1 Candidatus Nanopelagicales bacterium
GTGCAGAAGTACCTCGAGGCGATCCACGCCTTCGAGGACGCCGGCTACGAGGTCGTCATCATCGACAGCCTCACGCACGCCTGGGCCGGCGACGGCGGCCTGCTGGACAAGCAGGGCAAGCTCGCCGACCGCAGCGGCCCCAGGCGCACTGAAATCACCAAGCGCATCGAGGCGGCCCGCGAAGAGGGCGATCTGAAGGAGAATGGCGGTTACCACGCGGCCAAGGAGGAGCAGGGCAAGAACGAGGCCCGTATCCGCGTCCTCAAGCACCTCCTCGAGCACGCGCAGATCGGTGCCCCGGATGCGGCCCATGACGAGGTCTCGCACGGCAAGGTCGTGACGGTGAAGTTCGTGGAGTTCGACGAGGAGGAGACCTTCCTGCTCGGCTCTCGCGAGGAGGCTCCGCACGCTTCGGTCGAGGTCTACTCCCCCACCTCGCCGCTCGGCCAAGCCGTCCTCGGCACAAAGATCGGCGAGACCGCGACCTACACCCTGGCCAACGGCAAGACGATGACGGTCCAGATCCTCAACGTCGCGCCCTACACGCCGTAGAAGTCGGCGACCTCAACGCGCGGTCGCACGGCGGTAGCGGCGCACCGCCAGGGGCGCAAAGATTCCGACCAGTACGGCGCAGGAAATCAACGTGTACGCAATGGGGTTCTGCTGCGGCCAAGCGTCACCGATGATGCCGGTCGGGTTGCCGAAGAGGTCGCGGGTAGCGAGCACCAGGGATGAAATCGGATTCCACTGAGCGATGGGCTGCAGCCAGTCCGGCATCGCCGTGATCGGCACGAAGGCGTTGGACAGGAACGTCAGCGGGAACAGCCACACCAGGCCCGCGGTGTTCGCCGTCTCCGGATTCGGCATGTATAGGCCGATCCACGATCCGATCCAGGCGATGGTGTACGCGAAGAGGAGCAGGAGCGCGTAGGCGTAGATGGCATTGAGTACGCCGTCGTTGATCCGCCAGCCGATGAGCAAGCCGGTGATGCTGAGTACGGCGAGCACGAGGATCTGCCGCGCCGCATCGGCGAAGGTTCGGCCAAAGAGCACCGCTCCCGAGGCCATCGGCAGTGATCGGAAGCGATCGATGATGCCGCGATGCATGTCCTCGGCGAGGCCGACTGTGGAGGCCGCGCTCGCGAAAGCCACCGTCTGGCCGAAGATGCCTGGCATGAGGTACTGCCGGTAGACGTCAGCGTCCGGTGCCGTGCTCGGATCCGCGCCCGGGATCGGAATCGCACCACCGAAGACGAAGGCGAAGAGCAGCACGAAGATGACCGGCTGCACGATGGAGAAAAAGAGCAGTTCCGGCACGCGGATGGTTTGAATCAGATTGCGTCGCGCGACGACGAAACCGTCGTGCAGCCCCCAGCCGAGAAGTGGACGGCGACGTGCCGGCGCGGGCGTGTACGTGGTCACTTCTCCTCCTCGGCAACGTGCCCTGTCAACGACAGGAAGACATCGTCGAGAGTCGGTCGACGGAGTACGACGTCATCGATGTGGACGCCGGTCGCGTCCAACGCGCGAACTGCCTCGACAAGCACAAGCGAGCCGCCCGTGACCGGCGCCGTGACACGCCTTTCGTCCATGTCGACGGTCACCTCGCCGTTCGCAACCGGAGCGAGCGCCTCGGCGGCTGGACTCACCTGCCCTGCCTCGCTCACGATCACCTCGAGTCGATCCCCGCCGACCTGATCCTTCAGCACATTTGAGGTGCCCTTCGCGATCACGCGGCCGTGGTCAATGACGACAATCTCCTCAGCGAGCTGGTCGGCTTCCTCGAGGTACTGCGTCGTCAGCAGCACGGTGGTCCCATCGGCGACGAGGTCCTTGATGACATCCCACAATCCAAGGCGCGAGCGCGGATCCAGGCCCGTGGTGGGTTCATCGAGGAAGAGCACGCGCGGCTTCGCGATGAGCGACGCTGCCAGGTCCAGCCGGCGACGCATGCCCCCCGAGTACGTCCGTAGGGATCGGTCTGCGGCGTCGGTGAGCTCGAACCGCTCCAGCAACTCATTACTGCGCTCCTTCACATATGCCGGGGGCAAGTGATAGAGGTCGCCGAACATGCGCAGGTTTTCGCGCCCGGTGAGGTACTCGTCCACCGCGGCGTACTGGCCTGTCAGGCCGATCACGCGACGTACGTCGTTCGGATTCTTGACCACGTCGAATCCATCCACCGTCGCCGAACCGGAGTCAGGCTTAAGCAGTGTCGTCAGGATGCGCACGGTGGTCGTCTTGCCCGCCCCATTGGGACCGAGCAGGCCGTAGACCGTGCCCTCGGGGACCGTCAGGTCCAGGCCGTCCAGGGCGACGACGTCGCCGTAATGCTTGACGAGGCCGCGTGCGGTGATGATGTCGCTCACGACGCGAGGCTAACCGGCGTCACATAACCTCGATGACTCGGTAGCCACACTCCGCAAGCCGATCCAGCAAACGCCCCCGGTGCTCCGGCCCGCGCGTCTCGAGGTCAATCGTGATTTCGACCTCGTCCACGGCCAAGCGTGGGTTAGTGCGAAGGTGGGAGACGTCGACGACATTGACATCGAGCCGGCCGATCTCATCGAGCAGTCCGGCGAGCGATCCAGGTCGGTCGGGCATATGCACGGTCACCTGCGTGAAGCGCCCTCCGGCGGTCAATCCATGCCGGATTACGCGCATGAGGATGAGCGGATCGACGTTGCCCCCGGACAGCACGGCCACGACCGGAGCCTCGAATGCCGAAGGCTCATCAATGAGCGCGGCTACCGCCGCAGCACCGGCCGGCTCCACTACCAGCTTTGAGCGCTCAAGCAGGAGAAGCTGGGCTCGGGCCAGGGAGTCCTCCGACACCACCTTGATGTCGTCGACGTACTTTTGGATCAGTGCGAACGGCACATCGCCGGGGCGACCCACCGCAATGCCATCCGCCATCGTGCGCATGGTCGTCAACGGGACGGGGTGTCCGGCGACCAAGGACGCCGGGTAGGCCGCTGCCCCCGCCGCCTGGGCCCCGATCACACGGATATCCGGACGCAGCGTCTTGACCGCCAGCGCCACACCCGCGAGCAGGCCACCGCCGCCCGTGCAGACGACGACGGTGCGCGCGTCCGGCACCTGCTGCAGGATCTCCAGGCCGAGGGTGCCCTGTCCGGCGACGATGTCAGCGTGATCGAACGGCGAGATGAAGAGCGCACCGGTGCGATCGGAGTGCTCACGCGCCGCGACGATCGCCTCGTCGAGGGTGTCACCGTGGAACTCGACGTGGGCGCCGTAGTCGCGCGTGGCCAACACCTTGGGCATGCTGGCCGACCGTGGCATGTAGATGGTCGATTCAATGCCGAGCAGCTGCGCCGCCAGGGCGACGCCTTGCGCGTGGTTGCCGGCGGACGCCGCCACGACACCGCGACCACGCTCCTCGTCGGTCAGTTGAGACAGTCGGTTGTACGCGCCGCGGATCTTGAACGATCCCGCCCGCTGGAGGTTCTCCGGCACGAGGTAGGCCGGTCCACCCACACGATCGGAAAGCCACCGGGCCGAGTGCACGGGTAGCTCCCGCACGATGTCCTGCAGGCGGGCGGATGCCGCCTCGATATCGGCCAGGGTCACAGCGTCACTCACGGCGCCGATCCTCGCAGAGTCGGCGGCCCGCGTGCATCGAATCCACCAGCGAGTCCACACTGGAACCATGACGGCCACCGATCCGGCGATCGACCTACGCAAGGCGGCCCGTGATGCCCAGGCCCGCGTTGCCCACAGTGACGTCGAGACCCCCCGTGATCGGCGCCGCGACATTCCTCGCCCGCCGGGTCCACGTCCCTTGGCGACACTCCGAGGCCTCACGTCGGCCTCCGCCCCAGCGTTCCTCGCCTCGATCGAGCGCGACTACCAGCCGATGGCGCACACGCGCCTGGGCCGCGAGCATGCCTACATCCTCACCGCGCCCTCGGCGATCGTCGACGTCTTCATCGGGCATGGCCGCCAGACGATGAAGGGGCGCGGGCTGCAGGGCGCAAAGGCGATCCTGGGCAATGGCTTGCTCACCAGCGAGGGTGACGTCCACCTGCGCAATCGGCGGTTGGTGCAACCGGCGTTCCATCGCGATCGCATCGCGGGTTATTCCCAGGACATGGTGCGTCTCGCCGAGATGCATGCCCGCGGTTGGCGTGAGGGCGCCGAGATCGACATGCAGGCCGACATGTCGGCACTGACCCTGGCGATCGTAGGTACGACCCTCTTCGGCGCCGACCTCACCGGCGAAGCTCAGGAGATTGGCCAGGCGCTGGAGGATCTCCTGCACGGGATGGGGAGTCGGCTCTTCCTCGGGCCTGCCGCATTGCGCATTCCTACGCCAGCCCGTCAACGCGGCCTTGAAGCGATCTCACGCATCGACGTGATCGTGCAGCGCATGATTGACGACCATCGGGCAGCCGGTGATACCGGGGACATGCTCAGCATGCTCATCGCCGCCGAGGAGGAAGGTGACGTCTTCGACGATGAGCAGGTGCGCGACGAGGCCATGACCCTCGTGCTCGCCGGTCACGAGACGACCGCGATGACACTCACCTGGACCTGGCTGCTCCTGAGTCGCAATCCAGCCGCCGCCGAGTGGCTGCACAAGGAACTCGACGACATGCTTGCCGGCCGCCCACCGACGATGGCGGACATGGCGAGCCTGCCCCGCACTCGCGCGATCATCGCCGAGGCGATCCGGCTCTATCCCCCCGCCTGGATCCAGGGCCGACGGCTGCTCGACGATATTGAGGTTGACGGCTGGACGATGCCGGCCGGAGCTCTGGTGCTGGCCTCCCAGTACGCCTTGCATCGCAGTCCGCGCTGGTGGGAGTCGTCGCAGTCATTCCGGCCCCAGCGATGGCTGACCGATGACGGCACCTTCAGCGAGGATGCGCCCGGCCAACCGCGCGGAGCGTGGTTCCCCTTCGGCTGGGGCAATCGCCGGTGTATCGGTGAGCAGTTCGCCTGGACCGAGGCGACCCTTGTGCTCGCCACCCTCGCCCAGCAGTGGCAACCCGAATTAGTGCCCGGCGCCGAGGTCACGCCGCGACCGGCGGTAACACTACGGACTCACAACGGCGTGCCGATGGTGCTGAATCGGCGCTAGGCGCTCAGACCCGGGCCCTTGCCGCCCACTGCCCGCGCACTCGACAGGCGGGCACGCGTCGCCGCCTCCGCACCGGCCCGTGACGCCTGGCCGGCGCGACGGGACACGCCACCGGAGTAGCCGCCCCAGCGGCCCCGAGCCGAGGACTGCCCACGGTAGAAGGACTTCACCTCGGCCTCCTTGCTCCGCAAGACCAGCGCACCGGTGGTTGCGATCACCGCTCCACCCTCGACATCGGCCGGGAGGTCAACCCGCTGGCGCTCCGCCTCGGCCAGGACCTCTTCTCGCGCCTCAGCAAGACGATCACCAATGCGATCGATGAACGCGCGGTAGAACGCCGACCGCGCCGTCTGCGCGGTGTGCGGCTTGCGCCAGCCGTCACGGGAGATGTAGTGGTCATCGCGCCACTCCCCCAGTGATAGCCAGGTCGTGGCGGACGACGCCATCTGGGTCGCGAGCGATCCGAAGAGAGCTTCGACGAGTTCGACGTCACTGGGCATGCCATACGCGATGACGTAGGTCGAGTTGTGCGCGATGTCCATCTGCAGCGAATTGCAGTGCCCCACGACCACGAACAGGCTGACCAAATGAGTGTTGGCCCGCTTGCCCCGCTCACCGATGGTGATGGTCACCCGCGTCGGCTGCTCCCGGGCCTCACGTTTGGCGGTGAGGGCCCGAGCGACGGCTAGGTCGACGCTCGCCTGCGTGGCGAGCGCCTGTGCCTTCGCGAGGTAGGCGTCGGCCTCATGGGGGTTGTCGCTGCGCTCTGCTTTGGTGAGCAGTGCGGCGATGCGATCAAGGTGGCTCACGCGGCCACCTCCGCGCCGGTCATCGGTACGCCGGCACTGTCGAGACCGGCCCGCAGCAGCAGGGCGGCCGACGGGGAGATCGCATGCTGGTAGAGCCGGATGAGCGCACCACAAAAGCGCGGGCCGTGCGCAGGGTCATCAGCGGACCACACCAGATGATGGGCGAGTTCATGGAGCACGACCGTTTCGCGCGCTGCCCAGCGCTGGTCGGCGGTGCCAGCCATCGGGATGGCGATCACGCCATCCGACCCCGGCTCATAGTGGGCACGGGTGCTGCCGACTCGCTCACGCACCATCACCGGCGCGACGTCGGGCCAGCGTTCGGCGACCGGCGCGAGCGCGAGCACCGAATCGACGTACGCCTGCATCGAAGCCAGATCCGCGAAATGCCGCTCGGCCGGGACATCGAGGGTCGAGCCGAAGAAGTTCACCCGACCACCACGCGCCAGCGTCGACCTGAGTTGGTCCTCGGCCGCGTAGACGGCGGCGCGGTGCTGATCACGGGGCATGCGAACAACCTACGGGGCCGGTCCGACAAGGCAAGCCTGCCGCGCCCAGGCTGTGGACAGCCGTCCCCCTGCCGCCGCGCCCAACCTGACGTACCGTCAGCCTATGAGCAGTCGCATTCCCTCGATCCCGACCGACCTGCCCCGCACCCTCGGTGACCTGCGCGCTACCGGCTACCAACCCCGGACCGTCAAGGAGGAGATCCGAGCCAACCTCGTCGATCGGCTCGCCGCGGGTGAGTCGAGTCTGCCGGGCATCCTCGGCTTCGACGACACCGTCGTCCCGCAGGTCGAGCGGGCCATGCTCGCCGGGCACGACTTCGTCCTGCTCGGTGAGCGCGGCCAGGGCAAGACCCGACTGCTGCGCACCCTTTCCGGTTTGCTCGATGAGTGGATCCCGGTGATCGACGGGTCGGAGGTCAACGACGACCCGCTCGCGCCGGTGAGTGCCTACGGCGTACGCACGGTCAGCGAACTCGGCGATGCCACACCGGTGACGTGGCGGCACCGCAGCGAGCGGTACGGCGAGAAACTGGCGACGCCGGATACGTCGGTCGGTGACCTCATCGGCGACGTCGATCCGGTGAAGGTCGCCGAGGGCCGCACGCTTGGCGACCCGGAGACCATCCACTTCGGCCTCGTGCCGCGCACCAACCGCGGCATCCTCGCGATCAATGAGCTGCCCGATCTCGCCGAACGCATTCAGGTGTCGCTGCTCAATGTGCTGGAGGAGCGCGATATCCAGGTGCGCGGCTATACCCTGCGGCTGCCACTGGACCTGCTCGTCGTCGCCAGCGCCAATCCCGAGGACTACACCAACCGCGGCCGCATCATCACCCCGATGAAGGACCGCTTCGGCGCCGAGATCACCACCCACTACCCGTACGACGTCGCGCACGAGGTCGACCTCATCGCACAGGAGGCCGACATGGTCGCCATCGTGCCCCGGCACCTCATGGAGGTGATGGCGCGATTCACGCGCCTGGTGCGCGAGTCCGGTGCGGTGGACCAGCGCAGTGGGGTGTC
>JAYNIC010000113.1:0-7423 GCA_038108715.1 Candidatus Nanopelagicales bacterium
GTCACGTCCGTTGTCCGGAAGTAGAACTGCGGACGGTAGTTGTCGAAGAACGGCGTGTGACGGCCGCCCTCGTCCTTGGACAGGATGTAGACCTGAGCCTCGAACTCGGTGTGCGGGGTGATCGAGCCGGGCTTGCACACGACCTGGCCGCGCTCGACGTCCTCGCGCTTGGTGCCGCGCAGGAGCAGGCCGACGTTCTCGCCCGCCTGGCCCTCGTCGAGCAGCTTGCGGAACATCTCAACGCCGGTGACGGTCGTCTTGGTCGACTCCGGACGGATGCCGACGATCTCGACCTCCTCGTTGACCTTGACGATGCCGCGCTCGATACGACCGGTGACGACGGTGCCGCGACCGGTGATGGTGAACACGTCCTCCACGGGCATGAGGAAGGGCTTGTCGACCTCGCGCTCAGGGGTGCTGATGTAGGTGTCGACCGCACCCATGAGCTCCATGATCGAGTCGCCCCACTTCTCGTCGCCATTGAGCGCCGGGAAGGCGGCAACGCGAACGACGGGGATGTCGTCGCCGGGGAACTCGTACTGGGACAGCAGCTCGCGAACCTCCATCTCGACGAGCTCGAGGAGATCCTCGTCGTCGACCATGTCGCACTTGTTCAGGGCGACAACGATGGCGGGAACGCCGACCTGACGGGCCAGGAGGACGTGCTCCTTGGTCTGCGGCATCGGGCCGTCGGTGGCGGCGACCACGAGGATCGCGCCGTCCATCTGGGCCGCACCGGTGATCATGTTCTTGATGTAGTCAGCGTGACCGGGGCAGTCGACGTGTGCGTAGTGACGCGCCTCGGTCTGGTACTCCACGTGTGCGATGGAGATCGTGATGCCGCGCTGACGCTCCTCCGGGGCCTTGTCGATCTGATCGAAAGGCGTGAAGGGGTTGAGATCCGGCATCTTGTCGTGCAGAACCTTGGTGATCGCCGCGGTCAGCGTCGTCTTGCCATGGTCAATGTGCCCGATCGTGCCGATGTTCACGTGCGGCTTGGTCCGCTCGAACTTCGCCTTAGCCACTGTGGGCTCCTCCTGTTTCGGTCCGTCCGTCTGTCGCGGATCGGGATCTCTTCGTGGGTTATTCCGTTGTACTTCGATCCGCGACTATTCGCCGCGAGCCTTCGCGATGATCTCCGTCGCCACGTTCTGGGGAACCTGGGCGTAGGAGTCGAACTGCATGGTGTAACTGGCCCGGCCCTGGGTCCTGCTGCGCAGGTCGCCCACGTAGCCGAACATCTCCGACAGCGGGACCAGAGCGCGCACGATGCGGGCGCCGGCCCGCTCGTCCATCGACTGGATCTGCCCGCGACGGGAGTTCAGGTCGCCGATGACGTCGCCCATGAAGTCCTCGGGCGTCGTCACCTCCACTGCCATCATCGGCTCAAGGAGTACCGGTGCCGCCCGGCGGGCCGCATCCTTGAACGCCATCGAGCCAGCGATCTTGAAGGCAAGTTCAGACGAGTCCACCTCGTGGTAAGCGCCGTCGAGCAGCACGACCTTGAGGTCGACCATCGGGTATCCGGCGAGAACGCCGTACTCCATGGCCTCCTGGCAACCAGCGTCGACCGAGGGGATGTACTCGCGCGGGATGCGCCCACCGGTGACCTTGTTCTCGAACTCATAGCCACCCTCGGCCTCAGCCTCAGCGTTGGGGTAGAGCGAGATCTGCACCTTGGCGAACTGGCCCGAGCCACCGGTCTGCTTCTTGTGCGTGTAGTCAACCTTCTCGATCGGCTTGGTGATCGTCTCGCGGTAGGCCACCTGCGGCTTGCCCACGTTGGCCTCGACGCGGAATTCGCGACGCATCCGATCGACGAGGACGTCAAGGTGCAACTCGCCCATGCCGGAGATGATCGTCTGGCCGGTCTCCTCGTCGCTGGCAACACGGAAGGTCGGATCCTCCTCGGCGAGCCGCTGGATGGCGGTGCCGAGCTTCTCCTGGTCGCTCTTGGTCTTCGGCTCGATAGCCACCGAGATAACCGGAGCGGGGAAGTTCATCGACTCCAAGATCACCGGGTTGGCAACGTCGCACAGTGTTTCACCGGTGGTGGTGTCCTTCAGGCCCATCACGGCCACGATGTCGCCGGCGCCCACCGAATCGATCTCTTCACGCTTGTTGGCGTGCATTCGGTAGATCTTGCCGATCCGCTCCTTGCGGTCCTTGGTGCTGTTGAGCACCTGGGTACCGGTCTCGAGGCGGCCGGAGTAGATACGGATGTAGGTGAGCTTGCCGAGGTGCGGATCGCTCATGATCTTGAAGGCCAGCGCGGAGAACGGCTCGGAATCGTCAGGCTTGCGCGCGATGACGGTCTCCTCGTCGCCCTGCTTGTGGCCCTCGACCGCGGCAACATCAAGCGGCGACGGCAGATAGGCCACCACGGCGTCGAGCATGGGCTGAACGCCCTTGTTCTTGAACGCCGAGCCGGTGAGCACCGGAGTGACCTTGTCGGCGAGGGTGGCGCGACGAATGCCGGCCTGGATCTCCTCCACCGAGAGCTCCTCGCCCTCGAGGAACTTCTCCATGACGGCGTCGTCAGCCTCGGCCAGGGTCTCGAGCAGCTTCTCCCGCCACTCCGCGGCCTGCTCAGCCATGGCGGCGGGAATCTCCTCGACGACGTAGTCCTCGCCCTTCTGGGTCTCGCCACGCCACGTCAGAGCGCGCATGCCGACCAGATCGATGACGCCGAGGAAGTCGGCCTCATTGCCAATCGGAATCTGCAGGACCAGCGGGGTCGCGCCGAGGCGATCGACGATCATGTCGACACACATGTAGAAGTTGGCGCCCGTGCGATCGAGCTTGTTGATGAAGCAGATACGCGGCACGTTGTAGCGGTCGGCCTGACGCCATACCGTCTCGGACTGGGGCTCGACACCGGCCACACCATCGAAGACGGCGACGGCACCATCGAGAACACGAAGCGAGCGCTCGACCTCGACGGTGAAGTCGACGTGGCCCGGCGTATCGATGATGTTGACCGTGTAGCCCTTCCACTCACAGGTGGTGGCCGCGGAGGTGATCGTGATGCCACGCTCCTGCTCCTGCTCCATCCAGTCCATCGTGGCTGCGCCTTCGTGGACCTCACCGATCTTGTAGTTGATACCGGTGTAGAAGAGGATGCGCTCGGTCGTCGTGGTCTTGCCCGCGTCGATGTGGGCCATGATCCCAATGTTGCGGACCTTGGCCAGATCGAGCTTGGTGGCGGTGGACACCGGTGTTCCTTCCTTCGTGACTTCTTGTGCCGACTACCAGCGGTAGTGAGCGAACGCCTTGTTGGACTCGGCCATCTTGTGGGTGTCCTCGCGCTTCTTGACGCTCGCGCCGAGGCCGTTCGAGGCGTCGAGGATCTCGTTCATCAGTCGCTCGGTCATGGTCTTCTCACGACGCTGCCGTGAGTAGGAGACCAGCCAGCGCAGGGCCAAGGTGGTGCTGCGGCCAGCCTTGACCTCGACCGGAACCTGATACGTGGCGCCGCCCACTCGACGGGAGCGGACCTCGAGGGTCGGACGCACGTTGTCGAGGGCGCGCTTGAGGGTGGCGACCGGATCGGTTCCGGTCTTCTCGCGGCAGCCCTCGAGGGCGCCGTAGACGATCGACTCAGCGGTCGAACGCTTGCCGTCGAGGAGGATCTTGTTGATGAGTTGGGTGACGACCGGGGAGTTGTACACCGGGTCGATCACGATCGGCCGCTTGGCAGCGGGACCCTTGCGCGGCATCAGCCCTTCTCCTTCTTCGCGCCGTAGCGGGAGCGTGCCTGCTTGCGGCCCTTCACGCCCTGGGTATCGAGTGCACCGCGGACGATCTTGTAGCGGACGCCGGGCAGGTCCTTCACGCGGCCGCCGCGGACGAGGACGATCGAGTGCTCCTGGAGGTTGTGACCCACGCCGGGGATGTAGGCCGTGACCTCGATGCCGGAAGAGAGGCGAACACGGGCCACCTTGCGCAGCGCCGAGTTCGGCTTCTTCGGAGTCGTGGTGTAGACGCGCGTGCAGACACCGCGACGCTGCGGGCTGCCCTTGAGTGCGGGCGTCTTGTTCTTCGCGACCTTGTCCTGTCGGCCCTTACGGACCAACTGCTGGATCGTGGGCACTTACGACTCCATCCTTCGACTCATTCCGATGTGTCCGTTTTGCACTGGTTCCTCCCACACCCGCGGTCGGGTGTGTCACCCCCCTCCCGGCGGGAGGCGACCTCTTGCGAAGCCGGAGGATTCCAGCGCACGCGGCCAATTGCTTGGCCCGGCACGCGCGGGAGCCCGGGTAGCCCCCGGGCACGAGGGACAAAGATACCCGAGTGGGCGACGAGGACCAAATCCGGGGGCCTCTGCCCCGGCCCCTGCGCTCGGGACGCGAAAACGCTAGTTCGTCATCGTTAGTTCGTCGAAGGAACCGCCGAGAGGAACGCCACGATCAAGAAGAAGACGGCGAAGCCCACGATTATGAGGGCGTACAGGCCGATGTTGATCCAGGAAATAATGCGGGTCGCGGTATTCAGCCCCGCTCCCCCGATGCGGCCGGCCGACTCCTCGATCTCCGCCGACGAGGACCGGGCGAGCACCAGGGCCACGATCGCGAGGATCACCGGGCACAGGAACCATGAGCCGATGGCCAGGACGAGCCCAATGATCGCCGATGTCGAGGTGGGGGGCGGCGGCGGGTACACGGGGTAGCCGGGCGGCGGGTACGGCTGGCCGTAGCCCGGCGGAGCAGGTGGCGGATATGAACCGGGAGCAGGTGGTGCAGGGTAGACGCCCGGGGCAGGCGGGGCCGAATGCGGCGGCCAGACAGGCGGCGCGGGGCTTCCGGCAGCGGGTGGGGCGGACGGCTCATTCGACGCTGACTGCCCCCCGGCTCCATCCGGGGTCAATGGGTTCGTGGGCTCCTCGGCGGGCGGCTGCTGGTCGCTCATGGCTCCACTGTAGGTGAGGCGGGTGGCGAATCCGGCGCGAAAGCACGAAGGGGCGGGCTCAATGCCCACCCCTTCGTGCTTTTCTGACCCGCCAATCAGCGGTAGTTGCCGTAGTCGAACTCCTCCAGCGGCACAGCGGGGCCGGAGTTGGCAGCGAAGCCGCCGTAGTCGAAGTCGTCGTACCCGGTGAAGGTGGCGTACATCGCCGCCTTCGCCTCCTCGGTCGGCTCCACCTTGACGTTGCGGTAGACCGGCATGCCGGTACCCGCCGGGATGAGCTTGCCCAGGATGACGTTCTCCTTCAGGCCGAGCAGCGGATCGCTCTTGGCGTGGATCGCCGCATCGGTGAGGACGCGGGTCGTCTCCTGGAAGGAGGCCGCCGACAGCCACGACTCGGTAGCCAACGACGCCTTCGTGATGCCCATGAGTTCCGGACGGCCAGCCGCCGGCGTACCACCCTCGGCGACCACGCGTCGATTCTCCGCCTCGAACAGGCCCCGCTCGACGAGTTCACCGGTGAGGAAGTCCGAGTTGCCCGAGTCGATGATCGTCACGCGCTTGAGCATCTGTCGCACGATCACCTCGATGTGCTTGTCATGGATCGACACGCCCTGCGAGCGGTAGACGTCCTGCACCTGATCGACGAGGTGCAACTGCACCTGCCGCTGGCCAAGGATGCGCAGCACCTGCTTGGGATCGACGGCACCGACGGTGATCTGTTCGCCTACGGCGAAAGAGCCGCCATCTTCCACGAGCAGACGCGCGCGCTTGCTCACGGCGTAGGCGATCTCCTCCGAGCCGTCATCGGGGATGACCACGACCTTGCGGGCCTTGTCGGACTCCTCGATACGGACCTTGCCGGCCACCTCGCTGATCGGAGCCACACCCTTGGGAGTGCGGGCCTCGAAGAGTTCCACCACGCGCGGCAGACCATGGGTGATGTCCTCACCAGCGACACCGCCGGTGTGGAAGGTACGCATGGTGAGCTGAGTGCCCGGCTCACCGATGGACTGTGCCGCGATGATGCCGATGGCCTCTCCGACGTCCACCAACTTGCCCGTCGCGAGCGACTCGCCGTAGCACATGCCACAGGTACCGACCTTGCTCTCGCAGGTCAGCACCGACCGTACGCGGATGTCACCCACGCCGGCCTCCGCGATCTGCTCCAGGACGTCCATGGTCAGCAGGGTGCCGGCCGGTACGACGACCTTGCCGTTCGCTTCCACATCGCGAGCCAAAGCACGCGAGGCAACAGCGGTATCCATGTTGTCCAGCAGACGCATGGTGCCGTTGTCGCCGGCCTCCGCGATGGTCACGGCCAAACCGCGATCGGTGCCGCAGTCGACCTCGCGCACGATCACGTCCTGTGAGACGTCGACGAGGCGACGGGTGAGGTAGCCCGAGTCGGCCGTACGCAGCGCCGTGTCGGCCAGACCCTTGCGGGCACCGTGGGTGGAGATGAAGTACTCCAGCACCGACAGGCCCTCGCGGAAGTTGGACTTGATCGGACGCGGGATGATCTCGCCCTTCGGATTGGCCACCAGGCCTCGCATACCGGCGATCTGGCGGACCTGCATGAAGTTACCGCGAGCTCCGGAGTCGACCATCATGAAGACCGGGTTCTGACGCGGGAAATTGTCCTGCATCGCGCGGGCGACCTCGTCGGTCGCGCGCGTCCAGATCTCGATGAGTTCCTGGCGACGCTCGGAGTCGGTGATCAGACCGCGGTCGTACTGCGTCTGCACCTTGCTCGCGCGCTCTTCAGCCGCTGCCAGAAGTTCGGCCTTCGCTGGCGGGGTGACGACATCCTCGATGGAGATCGTCACGCCAGCGCGGGTCGCCCAATGGAAGCCGAGCGCCTTGAGCGCATCGAGGGTGCGCGCCACGTCCACCTTCGGGTAGCGATCGGCGAGCTGGTTGACCAACGCACCGAGTTGCTTCTTGTCTACCTGGTAGTCGACGAAGGGGAAGTCCTCCGGAAGCGCCTCGTTGAAGATCGCGCGACCGAGGGTCGTCTGCAGCACGAAAGGATCGCCCGGCTCCCAGCCCTCGGGCGCCGTCCACCCACTGGGCGGCGTGACGTCAGTAAGACGCAGACGGACCGACTGCTGCAGCGTGAGCAGTCCCTGGTCATACGCCATGACGGCCTCAGACAGCGAGGAGAACGCCGGGATCTCATCGCCCCCGACCGGCACGGCCATCGTCAGGTTGTAGATGCCGAGCACCATGTCCTGCGTCGGCGTCGTGATCGGACGACCGTTGGCCGGAGACAGGATGTTGTTGCTTGACAGCATGAGAATGCGGGCCTCGGCCTGGGCCTCGGCCGACAGCGGCAGGTGAACGGCCATCTGGTCGCCGTCGAAGTCGGCATTGAACGCCGTGCAGACGAGCGGGTGAATCTGGATGGCCTTGCCCTCGATGAGTTGCGGTTCGAAGGCCTGGATGCCCAGGCGGTGCAAGGTGGGGGCGCGGTTCAGCAGCACGGGGTGCTCGGCGATGACCTCTTCAAGGA
>JAYNIC010000114.1:0-3304 GCA_038108715.1 Candidatus Nanopelagicales bacterium
TCACTGATGACGCTCTTCCACAGCCGCTTGGGCCGACCCGCCCAACGTACGCGGACGCCAAGGTCATTCATCTCGTCGCGGCGGCGATGCACGACGTCGCGGTTGAAGCCCATGAGGAAACGCACCTCTTCGGGTGATCGCTTCCAGTTCTCGGTAGAGAACGCGTACGCGGACAACCAGGTGACGCCGAGTTCGATGGCGCCGTGAACGACGTCGAGGAGGGCGTATTCGCCCGCTTCGTGCCCCGCCGTTCGGGGCAGGCCCCGCTCCTTGGCCCAGCGACCATTGCCATCCATGACCACGGCGACATGCCGCGGCACCAAGTCACGGGGAATGGCCGGCGGCGTCGCACCACTGGGGTGGGGCGTCGGAGCGGTGGGCACGCCCCCATCCTGTCATCCCCGAAGGCGCATCCCTCGTTGTTCACACCCCGAATCAGGGGGCCGCCTACGTGCGTTCGACGAGGGGCAGCGAGCGCAGGCCTCGTTCGAGGTGCCAGGTCACCAGGGCGGCCGTGAGCCCGCTGGACTCACGGCGACATCGCATGTCGCTGGCATCGGCCGCGGCCCAGTCGCCCGACAGCAGCGCCCCCATGAGCGCGAGCGTCTCCGGAGCAGGGCTCGTGGCACCCGATCCTCGGCAGTCCGGACACAGGGCGCCACCTCCGGAGATCGAGAATGCCCGGTGCGGGCCGATGACACCGCATCGCGCGCAGTCATCGAAGGACGGCGACCAGCCCGCGATGGCGAGCGAGCGCAACAGGAAGGCATCGAGGACCAAGGACGCATCGTGGGTCCCCGAAACCAGAGTGCGCAGACCACCGACGAGAAGCAGGAACTGCTGCGTGGCCGACTCCTTCTCGATCGGCGTCAAGCGCTCCGCGGCCTCGAGCATGGCCGTTCCCGACGTCCAACGCGGATAGTCCTCGGCCAGTCGCGCACCGTGGCTAGCGATCGATTCCACCTGCGTGACCGTGTCCAGGGATCGACCCTCATAGAGCTGTACGTCGATGTGCGTGAAGGGCTCCAGCCGCGCACCGAATCGGCTCCCTGTGCGACGCACACCTTTGGCCACACCCCGCACTCGACCGTTCGATCGGGTGAGCAACGTGACGATCCGATCCGCTTCGCCCAGGCGCTGGGTCCGCAGGACGATAGCTTCGTCACGGTAGGTCGGCACTAGCCCATCCTTGCAGGATCAAAAGCCCAAACGTCGCAACTGCTTCGGGTCGCGCTGCCAATCCTTGGCCACCTTGACTCGGAGGTCGAGGTAGACCGGTACTCCGAGTAGGGCCTCAATGCCACGGCGGGCCTTGGTGCCGACCTGCTTCAGCCGACTTCCCCCCTTGCCGATCACGATGGCCTTTTGCGAATCGCGCTCGACGAACACGTTGGCGTAGATGTCGAGCAGCGGTCGATCCTCCGGCCGATCCTCACGCAGGGACATCTCTTCGACCACCACGGCGAGGGAATGGGGGACCTCATCGGTCACGCCCTCCAGGGCCGCCTCGCGGATCAATTCCGCGACCAGGGTCTCCTCGGGCTCATCGGTCACCTCGCCATCGGGATACAGCGCGGGTCCGTCGGGCAGCCGGCCAATGAGCAGGCCCGTCAAGACATCGACGTTCGCGCCATCCACTGCCGAAACTGGGACGACCTCGGCCCATTCCAGGCCCACCTTGGTCCCGAGTTCAGCCGCCTCCACCAGGCGTTCGGCCACCTGCGCCGCAGAGACCAGGTCGGTCTTGGTGACGACCGCGAAAGTTGCGCGGGCACCACCCCGTCGGGCGCGCGCCAACTCACCGGCGATGTAGGCGTCCCCCGGCCCCACCTTCGCATCAGCGGACAGGCAGAGCGCCGCCACGTCGACGCTCGACCACGCCTCGCGCACGAGATCGTTCAGGCGCTCACCGAGGAGAGTCTTGGGTTTGTGCAGTCCGGGGGTGTCGAGAATGACGAGTTGCGCATCGGGCCGGGTGAGGATCCCCCGGATGACGTGCCGCGTCGTCTGTGGGCGGCTCGAGGTGATCGCCACCTTGGTGCCCACGATGGCGTTGGTGAGGGTGGACTTGCCCGCGTTCGGTCGACCTACGAAGCAGGCCAGGCCAGCGCGATGTTCGCTCACCCGCCCGATTCTCCCGTACGCCGTTCGGCGTGGATTAGGCGCCCGCGTCTACCGTGGCCAAGACGGTGCCGTCGGGCGCGACAAGGTGCACCGGTACTGACGGGCCGCCCAGGTCGCGCAGCGCGGCGAAATCCGGTGGATCCGCGGGCGTCGCGCCAACGATGACCGCCGCCTCGACTCCGCGAGAGCCGGATGACACGGCGGTGGCCACGGCCAGGTCAAGCGCTGCGAGGGCAAGGGAGGGCAATCGCACATCGGCCGCGGCGTAAGTGCGCCCGGTCTCATCGCGCAGGGCGGCTCCCTGCGCCGCCCCGATGCGGCCGCGGGCACCCCGAGCGAGCGTCACGAGTTTGGCGTCCTCGGCACTCAACTCAGTGGTCGGCTCACTCATCGTCGTCATCCTGCACTTCGTCGGGATCCGGTGCCAGGCGCACAGCCAGGACGCTGCCGATGCGATTTCGACGACCGGAGGCTTCCTCGGCACGCAGGCGCCACCCATCGACGTCCACCACCGCGCCGGGGATGGGCACCCGACCGAGTCGCGTGGCCATCAGGCCGTGAACGGTGTCGACCCCCTCATCCTCTCCGTCGATGTCCACGTCGATGAGGTCGGCAAAATCGTCCACCTGCATCCGTGCGCTTACGCGGAATGAGCCGTCGTCGAGCGGCGCAACCTCGGGGGCAGCGGTGTCGTACTCATCGTCAATCTCGCCGACGATCTCTTCCAGCAGATCCTCGATGGTGACCAACCCGGCGGTGCCGCCGTATTCGTCGACGACAATCGCCATATGCGTTCGGGCCGCCTGCATGTCGCGCAGAAGTTCATCGACCTGCTTGCTATCCGGGACCATATACGTCGGCCGCATCAGTGACTCGACGGTCTCCGACTGCTCGGCATCTCGATTTTCGAATACCCGGCGTACGACGTCCTTGAGGTACACCAGTCCGATCACGTCGTCGGCGTTCTCACCGATCACCGGAATGCGCGAAAAGCCCGACCTCAAGCCGAGGGACAGGGCCTGCCGCAGAGACTTGTGTCGTTCGATGAACACCATCTCGGTCCGGGGCACCATGACTTCCCGCACGTAGGTGTCCCCAAGTTCGAACACCGAGTGAATCATCTGCCGCTCGTCGTCCTCGATGAGGTCCTCATCACCGGCGATGTCCACGAGTTCGCGGA
>JAYNIC010000114.1:3314-7422 GCA_038108715.1 Candidatus Nanopelagicales bacterium
GCGGTAGCCCTTGCCCGGAGTGATGAGGTTGCCGATCAGGATGAGCAGGGTCGCGAGCGGACTGAGTACGCCGGCCAGGAGGCGAGCGATTCCCG
This sequence comes from Candidatus Nanopelagicales bacterium, assembly GCA_038108715.1. GTDB lineage: Bacteria > Actinomycetota > Actinomycetes > S36-B12 > S36-B12 > Mxb001. The sequence goes on from JAYNIC010000114.1 coordinate 3,410, forward strand.
CACTGCGCAAGGCGATGCGGTCGGCATGCTGACGGCCCAGAGTGCGCGGGACCACGCCGAGGACGGCGTAAGAGATGACCACCATGATCGCCACGATCAGCAACAGGGCAGCCCATACCGGCCATTGCAGATCCACCGTGAGGTTCGCGACGCCGACGTACGAGACGAGCACCGTCGCCGTCACCGAGGAGGTCGTCGACAAGAAGAGCAGGACGTTGACGTAGCGGGGGCGATCTTCGAGGACGACGAGGAGCCGCGACGCTCCTCGGACCTCCTCGCGGGCCAGATCCTCGATGTGCGAACGCGACACCCGCCCAATAGCAGTCTCGGCCATCACGAACAGGCCCGTGACGATGATGAGGAGCGCGGCCAGAGCCAACATCCAGATATCCGCGCTCATGCCGTTCCCTCCGACCGCCAGGCCGCTAGCAGATCTTCCTGTAGCGCGAACATCACCGCATGCTCATCGGGTTCGGCGTGGTCATATCCGAGGAGGTGCAGGACGCCGTGGGTGAGCAAGAGTTCCATTTCGGCGAGCGTCGAATGTCCCGCCGCCGCGCCCTGCTGGGCCGCCACGGTCGGACACAAGATGATGTCCCCGAGAACCCCGAGTGGACGAGGCCCGTCCGTGGGTCCGGGACGCAGTTCATCCATGGGGAAGCTCAGGACATCCGTGGGCCCCGGGAGGTCCATCCACTCCACGTGGAGACGCTCCATTTCCGACTCGTCGACGAGCGCGATGGACAACTCGCAATCCGGATCGAGGTTGAGTTGGTCAAGGAGGAAGGATGCTTGGGCGGCGAGGAGTTCGCTATCGCCAAAGTCCACGCCCGAACTGTCGGACACATCGATGCTCATGGCGCTACGCCCGGCGCGGTCCGCGCCGCTTGGCCTCGATGCCCTGCGCTGATGCCACCTCGGCGTCGTAGCGACCGTAGGCCTCCACGATGCGGCCGACCAGGCGATGACGGACGACATCTGCCGAGGTCAACTGGCAGAAGGACACATCGTCGATGTTCTCGAGGATCTCTTGGACGACCTTCAAGCCCGAGATGGTCGCGGATGGCAGATCGACCTGGGTGACATCGCCGGTCACCACCATCGTGGAACCGAAGCCCAGACGTGTCAGGAACATCTTCATCTGCTCCGGCGTGGTGTTCTGCGCCTCGTCCAAGATGATGAACGCATCATTGAGTGTGCGCCCGCGCATGTAGGCCAGCGGGGCGATCTCGATGGTGCCACTGGTGATCAGGCGCGGGATGGAATCCGGGTCGAGCATGTCGTGCAGGGCGTCGTAGAGCGGACGCAGATACGGATCGATCTTCTCTGACAGCGTGCCGGGCAGGAAGCCCAGGCGTTCACCGGCCTCCACCGCGGGCCGGGTGAGGATGATCCGCGTGACCTTCTTCGCCTGCAGCGCCTGCACCGCCTTGGCGACCGCGAGATAGGTCTTGCCCGTCCCAGCAGGACCGATGCCGAACGTGACCGTGTTGGCATCGATCGCATCGACGTAGCGCTTCTGATTCAGCGATTTCGCGCGGATCGTGCGCCCACGTGAACTCAAGATGTTGGTGGACAGCACCTCGGCCGGGCGCGTCCCTGACCGCAGCAGGGTGATGCTGCGCTCGACGGACTCGCTGGTCAGACCCTGCCCCGTGCGCAGCACCGCGAGCATCTCGGCGAACAGCAACTCAATGAGGCCGACGTCCTCACCCTCACCCGAGATGGTGATCTCATTGCCGCGCACGTGAACATCGGTCTCGGCGAACTGGGCCTCGACGATGCGGAGGAACTCATCCCCGGGGCCGAGGAGCGCCACCATGGGTTGGCTCGAGGGGACCGTGATCGTGGCTTGGGCCGGAGTGGTCGTCATTGAGTGGTGATCGTACCCCTCAGCCGGGCGGCCAGCCGAGCGAGCGACCGCCAAGCAGGTGAACATGGGCGTGATCGACGCTCTGACCGCCCTCGCGGCCGGTATTGGCCACCAGACGGTGACCGGTCTGATCGATGCCCTCGGACTCGGCCAGCTTGGCCGCGACCTCGAACAACTCCCCGGCCAGGGCTGAATCCGCAAGCGCCACGGCCGTCAGGTTGTCGAAATGCTCCAGGGGGATGATCAGGATGTGGGTCGGTGCCTTGGGGTCGATATCCCGAAAAGCCATGACCCGATCGGTCCGCGCGACGACATCGGCCGGTATGTCACCGGCCACGATCGCGCAGAACAGGCAGTCGCTCACGGTTCCATCCTTGCATCCGTCCACCGAGACGTCGACGACAGCACGATCCCGGCCGCGACAGTTCCCGCCGTGGACGTGCGCAGAACAGTCGGCCCCAGTCGCGCCGGAACAGCCCCAGCTGAGGCAAACAACTCACGTTCTTGGTCACTGATCCCACCCTCGGGTCCCACGATGAGCAGGACCTCGCCCGAGTCGGGTACGTCGTACGCGGTGATCGGGGTGCTGGCCTCCTCGTCGAGAACGAGTGCGAGTGTCGAAGCGGAGACGAGGGCGGCAACGTCATCGGAAGTGTGGATATCGAGGACGTGTGGGTGGTGGGCACGACGGGCCTGCTTGGCTGCCGCGTGTGCGGTGCTCCGCCAACGGTCAACTCCCCGGCGGGCCCGTTCGGCGTCCCAGCGAACCACCGAGTGCGCGGCGCTCCACGGCACGATGACGTCGACACCGACCTCGGTCAGAGACTCCACGGCCCGTTCGCCCCGATCGGACTTGGCCAGTGCTTGCACGACCGTGAGGCGCGGCTGCGGCGGCGGTTCGAGCACGCTCACCCGCACGCGCACATCCACTCGGTCGCGCTGAGTCGACGTCACCTCACCGGTGATGCGCCGACCCGCACCGTCTACCAGATCGATCATCTCTCCAGCGCGTACGCGCACGACCTGCGCCGCGTGGTGTGCCTCGCTGCCGGTGAAGCTCACGTCACCGCCGACAACTGCCTGGTCGAGTCCGTCGACCACGAACGTGTGTACGCCCATCAGCGACCGCTGAAGGCACCGCGCAGGCGCGAGAAGAACCCACCGGATTCCTCGGACTGCTCCTGCGTGCGCAACTGCGCCCCCTCCTCACCCCGGTCGGTGGCGAGTTCGCGCAGCAACTCTTCCTGCCGCGCGGTGAGGCGGGTCGGCGTTCGAACGTCAAGGTGCACATGCAGGTCTCCCCGGCCGGAGCCGCGCAGGCGCGGCACGCCTCGACCCCGCAGGGTGATCACGGCCTGTGGCTGGGTTCCAGCAGCGATATGCACCTGCTCCTCGCCATCGACGGTCTCCAGCACCATCGACGTGCCCAGCGCTGCGGAAGTCATCGGCACTTCGACCACGCAGTGCAGATCATCGCCGCGGCGTTCGAAAACGGGATGCGGCATCTGCACGATCTCGACGAAGAGATCGCCGGGTTCGCCGCCTCCTGGCCCCACCTCACCGCGACCGGCGAGCTGAATGCGGGTGCCGGTGTCTACGCCGGGAGGAATACTCACCGTCAACGTCGTCCGCGTGCGCACACGGCCTTCACCCGAGCACTCCACGCACGGATGCGGAATCGTCGTACCGAAGCCCTGACACTGGGGGCACGGTCGTGAGGTCATGACCTGACCGAGGAAGGAACGCTGGACGTTTTGGATTTCCCCGCGCCCCTTGCACATCGGGCACGTGGCCACCTGGGTGTCGGGGGCAGTGCCAGCGCCTTCGCAAGCGGTGCACACGACGGCGGTGTCGACCTGGATCTCGCGCTCGGCACCGAAGATCGCTTCGGCGAGGTCGACCTGCAGCCGGATCAGGGCATCCTGCCCCCGCCGCACACGCGGCCGAGGTCCTCGCGGCTGTCCGCCTCCGAAGAAGGCATCCATGATGTCCCCGAAATCGAAACTCGCCCCGAATCCCCCACCACCGGAGTGGAACGGATCGCCGCCCAGGTCGTACATCTGGCGCTTCTCCGGATCGCTGAGCACCTCGTACGCCGCGGTGACCTCCTTGAAGCGATCCACCGCTGCCGGGTCTGAGT
>JAYNIC010000115.1:0-549 GCA_038108715.1 Candidatus Nanopelagicales bacterium
GCTGTGTAAGAGCGTCATCAGTGAACTGCAAACGGCCGAGGACATGACCCGGGACAACTCGGTGCTCACCCTCACCATGTGCGTCAACTACGGCGGACGCGCCGAGATCGCGGACGCGATGTCCTCGATCGCCGAGGGGGTCGCCGCAGGACGCATTGATCCGGACAAGATCGATGAGCGCGTGATCGCCCGCCATCTATACCTCCCGGACATGCCCGACGTTGATCTCTTCGTGCGGTCCTCGGGCGAACAGCGGACCAGCAACTTCCTGCTGTGGGAGTCGGCGTACGCCGAGATGGTGTTCGACGACGCACTCTGGCCCGACTTCGACCGACGCAATCTGTGGCGTGCTTGTGATACCTACGCCCGACGCGATCGCCGATATGGCGGTGCTGTTCCCAATCCGGTCGCCCGACCGTGAGGCAGTCTGCCCCGGAACGCCCGGGCTATCGCCCCGGCAGTCTGGAGATCCTCGCCGGCGGCCTGCTCCTGCTGGTCATCGGGCAGCGTTGGATCGTTGGCGTCTTCGACGACCCGGCACTGCAGACC
>JAYNIC010000115.1:559-7285 GCA_038108715.1 Candidatus Nanopelagicales bacterium
GCGCTGCCCTTCCTCGTTCTCGGCGTGGTGCTGTCCGGTGCCATCGCCGCGTTCGTCCCAGCATCGTTCTGGCGTCGGGCCCTGCCGAAGAACCCCGCGCTCGCCGTACCCGTGGCGAGTTGCGCGGGAGTGGTTCTGCCGGGATGCGAGTGCGCGTCGGTGCCGGTGACCAACGGGCTCATCGCCCGCGGTGTCACGCCGGCCGCGGCGCTGGCCTTCCTGCTCTCGGCCCCGGCAATCAACCCGGTCGTACTGGCGTCGACCTTTGTCGCCTTCCCGGGTGAGCCGATGATGGTCGTGGCCCGTTTCGTCGCCTCGCTGGCGACGGCCATGATCATGGGCTGGCTGTGGCTTCGGTTCGGCAAGGCTGACTGGCTGCGGATCGGGCCGCGCGGTCACCTGGTCGGGAGCAACTCCTGGCACACCTTCCGACTCACCGCGACCCACGACTTCCTGCACGCCGGCGGATTCCTTGTGATCGGTGGTCTGACGGCCGCAGCCCTCAATGTCGTGGTGCCGCAGACCTGGATGGACTCGGTCGCAGCCCAACCCTTGCTGGCGATCCTCGCGATGGCGCTACTCGCTGTCGTGCTCAGTATTTGCTCGGAGGCGGACGCGTTCGTCGCGGCGAGCCTGAGTGAGTTCTCACTCACCGCCAAGCTGGCCTTCCTCGTGGTTGGACCGATGGTCGACATCAAGCTCGTGTCGTTGCAGGCCGGCACCTTTGGGCGAAGATTCGCGGTGCGCTTTGCCCCCGCAACATTTGTGCTCGCTGTACTCATGAGCATCCTCGTCGGGTGGTGGTTGTTCCGATGAGGCGTGATGTGCAAGCAATCGTGCTCATCCTCGTGGGTGGGGCTGTCCTGCGGATCTCCATCGGGGACGCCTACCTGAACTACGTCAAAGCCAACATGCGGATCTGGCTCATCCTGTCCGGTGCTCTCCTGGTGCTCCTCGGGCTGCTGGCACTGGTGGACGTGCTGCGCAAGGGTCGCGCTGCCGTCGAGCCAACCCCGCACGATGAGCCGCATGAGCACGACGACGGGCACGGGCACGGGCGCGGGGGTCCACGCTCAGCCTGGCTGCTGCTGTTGCCGGTCCTCGCCATCTTCCTCATTGCCCCTCCGCCGCTCGGCGCCTACGCCGCCGCGCGTGACACGACGAACGGCGTACAGCCACGGGAGGCGAAAGCGCCTCCGCTGCCCGAGGGAGACCCAGTGTCCGTCACCGTCTCGGACTATGTCGGTCGCGCAGTGTGGGATGACGGCACCTCCCTGGAGGGGCGCAACGTCCAGATGACCGGTTTCGTCACGCCGAATCCCGACGGAAGTTGGTGGCTCACCCGGTTGGCGATCTCCTGCTGCGCTGCGGATGCGATTGCCTACAAGGTGCAGCCGCTGGACGTCGAGGATCTCCCGGCCAACACGTGGGTCACCGTGACCGGTCACTGGGTGCCCGGTGGGGGTACCAAGTCCGATACCGCGATCCCCCTCCTTGTCGTGGATGCCCTTGAGCAGGTACCGCAGCCGGCCAACCCCTACGAGTAAAGCGGTCCTTGTCCGGCGCAGTCCGGGCAGACGCCGAACACCTCGACGGTGTGCGCGACGTCGGCGAATCCGTGTCGGGCGGCGACGTCCTCAGCCCACGCTTCGACAGCGGGCGCCTCCAGTTCGATGGTGGCGCGGCAGCGGCGACACACCAGGTGATGGTGATGATGCTCGCTGCAACTGCGGTAGACCGATTCCCCGTCGTCGCGGACGATCACATCCACAAGGCCGTCATCGCTCATGGCCTGAAGGGCCCGGTAGACCGTGGTGAGGCCAACGCGATCACCGCGTTGTCGCAGTACGTCGTGGATCTCCTGCGCGGAGAGGAACCCACTGGCATCGCCGAGGACATCAGTGACCGCCGTGCGTTGGCGCGTCTGTCGACGAGGTGGTGTATCAGACATGATCGTGCACCGGGGTAGGAGAGTCGGCGTGCGGATGCTGGTTGCGACGTCGACGAAGCGGGATGGCGACGAGTGCCGCGACGACAAATGCCGCGAGCGCGAGGAGAACGATCGACGGTCCGGGCGGAACATCGAGTTGGAAGGAGGTAGCGAGCCCGGCAACCGAGCAAACCAGGCCTAGGACAACGGCACCGATCGCGGTTCCCCGAAATGATCCAGCGATCTGCTGGGCGGCTGCTACGGGGACAATCATGATGGCGCTGACGAGCAGAAGCCCGACCGTGCGCATGCCGATCACGACCGTGACTGCTGCCAGAACGGTCAGGAGTACGCCGAGCCGCGTGGTGCGAATGCCCTGCACGTGCGCGACGTCGGGATCCAGCGTCATCGCGAACATCTCGCGGCCGAAGAGTGCGAGAACGAGGATCACCAGAATGCTGGCGCCGACGAGCCATGCGATGTCCTCGGTTGCCACGGTGGACAGGGAACCGAAGAGGTACTGGTTGAGGGCGGTGCTGGACTTGCCCGACGCCAGGGCCGTGAGCATGACTCCGCCAGCGATTCCGCCGTAGAAGACCAGTGCCAGAGCGAGGTCACCGGCCGTTCGGCTGCGGGCCCTGATGACCTCGAGCACGAGTGCACCGAGGGCGGCCACGACGAGGGCGGTCGGCACCGGTGTGGACCCGACGAGGAAGGCGAGGCCCACTCCGGTCAGGGCGACATGGCCCATGCCGTCGCCGAGGAGTGCGAGTCGTCGTTGGACGAGGAAGATGCCGATCAGGGGTGCGATCACGCCGATGAGGGCTGCGGCGATGAGCGCCCGCTGCATGAAGTCGTAGCTGAGAAGGCTCATGCGGAGTTCCCCGGCTCGAGCAATCCCGGATCCTTGCTGCGCGGAACGACGTCCTCGCTGTGATGCCAGTGCCGCTCGCTGAGGTGTTCAGGGACCGGAGGGGGTCCGTCATACAGCACTTTGGAGCCGACGCCGGTATGAGACCCCAGCACGACGATCCGGGTGGCGAGCGAGGCAAAGGTGCCCAGTTCATGTGTCACCAGCAGGACTGTGCGCCCCTCGCTCTGCAGGTGTCGAAAAGTGTCGGTGATCCTCTCCTGGCTCTCTGCGTCCACGCCGGCGGTGGGTTCATCCAGAATGTAGAGGTCGGCGTTCTTAGCCAGGGCCGCCGCGATCATCACTCTTCGCTGCTGGCCGCCGGAGAGTGAGTCGAAGCGATCCTTGCGTCGATGCTCGAGCCCGACTAGCTCAAGGGCGTTCGTCACCGTCGCCCGGTCCCCGCGGCGTGGCCAGCGGCGGCGTGGCGAGATGAGGCTTGCGCCGACGACCTCATGCACCGACACCGGTACGGCACCCGCCGAGTGCAGGCGCTGCGGCACATAGGCCAGGCGCTGCCAGTCGCGGAAGCGAGGCAGGTCCGCGCCGTAGACACGCACGTCACCGCTGGTGAGGGAGATGAGACCAAGCATGGCGCGCATGAGGGTTGTCTTGCCTGAGCCGTTGACCCCGAGGATGGCAGTGAAGTCACCGGCGTAGATGTCCAGATCGATGTTCGACAGCACGCACGACGACTCGAAGTCGACGCAGAGGTCATCACAGCAGATGACGGGGGTCGAGTCGTCCATGACGGAAGCCTAGGCGCAGCCCTGGCCGGCCTGGACGGCGGCGAGATTGGCCTGCATGAGCGTGACGTAGTCCTGCGTGGAGCCCTCGGCGAGACCCTCGATGGGATCGAGTACCGCGGTGGTGGCGCCGGTCTCCGCAGCGACTGTCTGGGCGACCTTCGGATCAACGAGCGTCTCGTAGTAGATGGTGGTGACGCCGTTCACGCGGACGAAGTCAGCGATCTCGGCCAGGCGAGCGGGGGAGGGCTCTGTTTCTGGGGCGATGCCGGCGATGCCGACCTGCACGAAGTTGTATTGGGCAGCGAGGTAGGCGAAGGCCTCGTGACTGACCACGAGGTCGCGGCTTCGGCAGCTTGCCGTGCCCTGTAGCCACTCCGCATTGAGTGCATCCATGGACGCGCTGAGGTCGGTACTCCCGGAGGTGTAGGTGTCGGCGGCTGTCGCGTCGATCATCACGAGTCGATCGCGAATCTCGGTGCCGATGATCGACATGTTCAGGGGATTGAGCCAGACATGGGGGTCTCCGGTGAGGTTCTCGTCCGCGTGGTCGTCACCGTCATCGGCATGATCCTCCGCGGGCAGCAGCGGGATCTGCGCGGTGACGTCGAGTGCATGGTCGGCAGCAACCTGGTCGATGGCCTCATCGATGGCGGGTTGAAACCCGGGGATGTAGAGCACGAGGTCGGCCTCGGCGATCTGGGCGACCTGCGAGGGACTGAGTTCGAGATCGTGCGGCTCGGCGCCGGGCGGCGTCAGGTCGATGACATCGATCTGGTCGCCACCGACCTGTTCAGCGGCGTAGGCCAGGGGGTAGAACGCCGCGACGACGGTCGGTCCATCGGAGTTGGTCGAATCGGCGCCACTACCCGCGCACGCGGCGAGGGCTAGAGCGGTCAGGGCGACGAGGACGGCGGCACGCACCTGCTTAGTCTGCTGTTAATGAAAATGATTGTCAATTGCACGACAGCGGGGCTAGATCGAGCCCATCGCCTTGAGCACCGTGAGGCCGCCCAGGGCGACGACCACCAGCAGCCGCAGCAGCCGTCCGGACGTCGGCACCGCCGGCCAGGACAGGGCCAGCAGCCAGGCGAAGAAAAGGGTGAGGAATCCCAGGATGAGCGCGCCCAGCCAGGCCAGGGATCCGGTCTGCACCATGCCGAGCACAAGCAACACGGCCAGGACGATCACGATGAGCCAGCGGGGGGTGCGGCTCAGACGTGTCACCAGCGGAAGGCTGACGCGTTGCAGCGCGTTGGGTTCCCCTGACGTACGGGGGGGCGGGTTTGGAGTGCCGCCGCTTGGCACCGGTCCACGGGGGCCGCGTACGCCGGGTCGTTCGTCCTTCATGCCACACCTTTCGCCGTCGGGCTCCTGCCCCGGTTCGGCCAAGACCGTTCTGGGAATACGGTGTCTCCATGGTGCCAGTGATGGGCCCGGAGCCCACCCCGGGGTTCGTGACGGCCCTGCGCTTTCACGCCACCGATCCAGTGGCGTTGCTCGGCCACCTGCGATCGGCGATCGAACTGCTCGCCACGTTTGACGGCTTCGTTGATGCCCGCCTGGCACGAGCCGTTGACGAAGGCGACCTCATCTCCATGACCCTGGGCTGGACGACCGTGGGCGCCTACCGTCGTGCGCTGTCGTCGTACGACGTCAAGGTTTCGGTAGTCCCGCTGCTGTCGCTCGCGGTTGACGAGCCGACAGCCTATGAGGTCCTTCAGGTCACCGATGAGCACGGCACAATCACCGCGTCCGGAACATTGGCTGCTGATGCCGGAACCGTCTCGCTCGGACATGCCGCAGCAGAACGTGTCGCGCCGGAACCATCATGACGCGCTTTGACGACCTCGCCGACGCCGGCGAGCGTGTCGCGCAAGCCCTCGCGCCTGATCCTGACTCCGTCGTCCTCGCCATCCTCCCGAACGGCGTGCCGGGCGCGATCTCAATCGCCCAGCGACATGGACTACCCGTCTTCGGCGTGCGCCTTGAGCGCGGCTATCTGGTGCAGGTGGCCGACCTGGTGGTCTCGGGCGACGGCACTTCGGCCGATGTCTGCCTGGCTGATCGCCCCGTGATCGTCGTGGACGATGGGGTGGAGACGGGCGGTGCGGCGCTGGTGGTGGGCAAGGCACTGCGCGATTGCGGGGCCGGGCCGCTGACCCTCGCGGTGCCCGTCTGTCCCCGGGAGGGCGAAGCCAAACTCACGCCCCTGTACGACACCATCGTGGCTATTGAACGGCCCATGGTTCGTCGTAGCCTGCGCTGGCACTACACCGACTTCGACGTCATAGATGAGTCCGAGGCACTCCGCCGCCTTGAGGCGCATACGTCGTCGTTAGGCTGAAGCCTTCCATCCCCTCGTCCAGGGCACACGCCACGTGCCCGGAAGCCGGAGTAGCCGTCATGGCCGATCGCATCGATTCCGTCGTCAACCTGTGCAAGCGTCGCGGGTTCGTCTTCCCCTCTTCCGAGATCTACGGCGGTACGCGTTCCGCATGGGATTACGGTCCGCTCGGCGTCGAACTCAAGGAGAACATCCGCCGTCAGTGGTGGCAGTCCGTCGTTCGCGGCCGAGATGACGTAGTCGGCATCGATTCCTCGATCATCCTGGCGCCTCAGGTCTGGGAGGCATCGGGCCATGTCGCGGCGTTCGTTGATCCGCTGACCGAGTGCAAGCAGTGCCACAAGCGCTGGCGTGCCGACCAACTCATCGAGGCCTACGAGGAGAAGCACGGTTCTGCTCCGGCCGGTGGCCTCGCCGACATTGTTTGCGCGAACTGCGGGACAAAGGGCGAGTTCACCGAGCCCAAGGACTTCAATGGGATGCTGCGCACCGCCGTTGGGCCGGTCGAGGATGCTGGCGCTATTCACTACCTGCGTCCCGAAACGGCCCAGGGCATCTTTGTCAATTACCTCAATGTCTTGAACTCCGGTCGCAAGAAGCCGCCGTTCGGCATCGGCCAGACCGGCAAGAGTTTCCGCAACGAGATCACTCCCGGCAACTTCATCTTCCGCACCCGCGAGTTCGAGCAGATGGAGATGGAGTTCTTCTGCAAGCCCGGTGAGGACGACCACTGGCACGAGCACTGGATAGAGCAGCGCTGGAACTGGTACGTGGGGCTGGGGCTGCGCCCGGA
>JAYNIC010000116.1:0-7228 GCA_038108715.1 Candidatus Nanopelagicales bacterium
TGTGGAAGGTGCTCGGCGCGCACGTCCACACCTACCCAAGCCTCCATGGCGACGTGACGGGTGTGTCCTTTGCGGTGTGGGCACCGAACGCCCAAGGGGTTCGCGTCACCGGCAGTTTCAATCACTGGGACAGCCAGGCCCACCCGATGCGCAGCCTCGGTTCGACGGGCGTGTGGGAACTCTTCATCCCAGACATCGGCGACGGAACCGTCTACAAGTTCTCCATTCTCGGCAAGGACGGTGTCTGGCGCGAAAAGGCTGACACCTTCGCCTTTGCCACCGAGGTGCCGCCAGCGACAGGCTCGGTCTTTTACACGTCGCACTATGCCTGGGGCGATAGTGCCTGGCTGAAGAAGCGCTACAAGTCCGATCCGCTGCATGGGCCCATGTCGACCTACGAGGTGCACCTGGGCTCGTGGCGCCCCGGACAGGACTATCGCCAACTGGCCGAAGAGTTGACGGCATACGTCGTCGAGCAGGGATTCACTCATGTCGAGTTCCTGCCCGTGGCAGCGCATCCGTTTGCCGGGTCATGGGGCTATCAGGTGACGTCGTACTTCGCGCCGACACCGCGTTTTGGCAGCCCCGACGACCTGCGCTACCTCATCGATCGACTTCACCAGGCGGGGATTGGCGTCATCATCGACTGGGTACCCGCGCACTTCCCGCGTGACGAGTGGGCCCTGGCCCGATTCGATGGCACTCCGCTGTACGAGAACGCAGACCCGCAGCGCGGGGAGCATCCCGACTGGGGCACCTACATCTTCGATTTCGGCCGTACCGAGGTGCGCAACTTCCTGGTATCGAATGCGGTGTACTGGCTGGAGGAGTACCACGTCGACGGCCTACGTGTGGATGCCGTCGCCTCGATGCTCTACCTCGACTACTCGCGCGAGCCCGGCCAGTGGACACCCAATCAGTTCGGTGGGCGCGAGAACCTCGATGCGGTGGCGTTCCTGCAGGAGATGAACGCCACGGTCTACAAGCGCGTGCCCGGCATCGTGACGATCGCCGAGGAGTCGACCGCCTGGCCCGGCGTCACCCGGCCGACGTACCTTGGCGGACTCGGCTTTGGCCTGAAGTGGAACATGGGCTGGATGCACGACTCACTGGGCTACATGCAGCGCGAAGCTGTCCACCGGCAGTACCACCACAACGAGATGACCTTCTCCATGATGTACGCCTACAGCGAGCACTTCGTCTTGCCGCTGTCGCACGACGAAGTCGTGCACGGCAAGGGCTCCCTCATCGCGCGGATGCCGGGCGACCGCTGGCAAGAACTGGCCAATCTGCGCGCGTACATGGGCTTCATGTGGTCCCATCCTGGCCGCAAGCTGCTCTTCATGGGCAGCGAATTCGCCCAGTCAGCCGAATGGAACGCCGACTCCGGACTCGATTGGTGGCTGTTGCAGTACGACGAGCATCAGGGGATCTCGCGCACGGTTCAAGCGATCAATCGGATATACGCCGAGACCCCTGCCCTGTGGCAGCGCGATGACGACCCGAATGGCTTCGAATGGATCGACGCCAACGACGCCGAGGCGAACGTCTTCAGTTGGATCCGCTGGGATGACGCAGGTCGTCCCCTCGTGAGCATGGCCAACATGTCGCCCGTGCCGCGAATGGGCTACCGGATCGGCCTGCCCCAGGGCGGAGTGTGGGAGGAAGTCCTCAACACCGATGCCGCAGATTTCGGTGGCACAGGCGTCGGCAACATGGGCGCCGTACGCGCGGAGGATGTGCCCTGGCACGGTCGCCCGGCGAGCGCCGAGATGACGCTGCCGCCGCTCTCCACCATCTGGCTGCGACCGGTTTAGAAGAGGGCCGAGGCGAGAGCCACGCGGGCTGGCTGCACAGCGGGATCATCGCCTGCCATCGCAAAGAGTTCGAGTAGCCGCTGCCGCGCCGCCTCGCGCTCATCCCCCGATGTCACCTTGATCTGCGAGATCAACGCCGCGAACGCCGTCGCCCAATCGCCTTCAGCCGCGGCCACATCGGCATCCCGAAGTGCGCCGGACTCACCCCCGGATTCCAGCCGCACCTGCAACTGACACATCGCCAGACCCGCCTGGGCATCGACATCGGTCGGCGACTGCGCCAGCACGGCTCGATAAGCATCCGCGGCCGCTGCCCAGTCCCCCGCCTCAATGGCGTCGTAAGCCGCGGCGAAGCGCGGATCGTCAGGCTCCTCGACCTCTTCGGTGGCTTCCGTGTTCTCCGCCTCCACCGACTGGTCACTCGCGAGTGTGCCGTTCACGCCATTCTCGGCGGCCACACGCAACAACTCGTCGAGCACCTGCCGGATCTGTGGCTCGGGATAGGCACCCTGGAACAGGGGTACCGGCTGACCGGCAATGACGCCGAAGACGCTCGGAATGGACTGCACCTGGAACGCCGCCGCAATCTGCTGATTGGCATCCACATCGACCTTGGCCAGAACGAAGCGACCGGCGTACTCGGCAGCCAGGGACTCCAGGATTGGGGACAACGTCTTGCAGGGTCCGCACCAGGACGCCCACAGGTCGAGGACCACCGGCACGGTCTGGCTCTGAATGATGACGTCACGCTCGAAACTTGCCTCGGTGACGTCAATGACGACGCCGGTGGGAGCACCGGCCATCGCGGTGGACCGTCGTTCCTCGGCGTCGCGCTGACTCGCCAGGGCGCCCAGATCGACGGCTCCGCGCAGGGACAAAGAAGGCTGATCAGTCACGATCCCATCCTGTCATCCTCGGCAAGCAGCCGCTCCGCTGCCTCATAGGGGCTCATGGATCCCTCCGCGACGGCATCGATGTCCGCTAGATGGGCCCCGGATAGCCGCTCCTCAAGTCGACCGCGCAGGCCGCCGAGGGCAAGAGCGAGGACCTCCCCGCGGGCCCGCTGACGGCGACGGCGCGCGAGATGGTCCCCCTCCCCCAGCCAGGCTCGCCGGTCATCAAGTGCCGCCAGGAGGTCGGCCACCGCGTCCTGTGCGGCCACCGAGGTCACCACCACCGGTTTCCAGCCGTCGCGATTCCCACCCAATTGCAGCATCTGCCGTACCTCGCGCACTGTGCTCGCGGCTCCCTCGCGGTCGGCCTTGTTGACGCACAGGATGTCGCCGATCTCCAGGATGCCCGCCTTGGCCGCCTGGATGCCGTCACCCATACCCGGCGCCAGGAGCACCACCGACGCATCAGCCGTCGCGGCAATATCAACCTCGGATTGACCCACCCCGACAGTCTCGACAAGTACGACATCGAAGCCCGCCGCCTCCAGCACGCGAACGGCCTGCGGGGTCGCCGCGGCTAGCCCACCGAGTTGTCCGCGAGATGCCATCGAACGGATATAGACACCGGAATCACCGGCCTGCTCCTGCATCCGAATGCGATCACCGAGCAACGCTCCGCCGGTGAACGGCGAACTTGGATCGACGGCTAGGACCGCCACGCGATCACCTCGCTCACGGTAGGCCGTGACCAGCGCGTTGGTGACCGTCGACTTACCGACACCCGGAGCGCCGGTGACTCCCACGACGTACGCAGTGCCGCCACCACGCAGGGCGCTGAGCATGTTAGGAAGTTGCGGAGATCCGTCCTCGACCATCGAGATCAGACGTGCGATGGCGCGGGCCTCGCCCGTGCGGGCCCGCTCGACGAGATCAGTGACGGTGTCGGTCACGCCGAGGGGACTCTTACGATCAGTGCGTCGCCCTGGCCGCCGCCCCCGCACAGGGCGGCCGCGCCGATCCCACCCCCACGACGACGCAATTCATGCGCGAGATGCAGCACGATGCGCGCCCCCGACATGCCGACCGGATGGCCGAGGGCAATGGCGCCACCGTTGACGTTGACCTTCGACTCATCAAGGCCGAGCTGCCGTGTCGAGACGAGGCCAACGGCCGCGAAGGCCTCATTGATCTCAACGACATCGAGGTCGGACACAGCGATGCCCTGCTTCTCGCAGGCGCGCTCAATCGCACGCGCTGGTTGCTCGTGCAGCGAGGCATCCGGGCCGGCGACGACGCCATGGGCGCCAATCTCGGCAAGCCAGGACAGGCCCAATTCCTCCGCCTTGGCCTTGCTCATCACCACAACGGCAGCGGCGCCGTCCGAGATCTGCGAGGCGTTGCCCGCAGTGATGGTTCCCTCCTTGGCGAAGGCGGGGCGCAACGCGCCGAGCGAGTCCACGGTCGTCTCCGCGCGAATACCTTCGTCTTCGCTCACGACGATCGGATCGCCCTTGCGCTGTGGAATCGTCACGGGCGCGATCTCCTCGGCAAAGATTCCCGCGGCCTGCGCTGCAGCGGCCCGTTGGTGCGAGCGCGCCGAGAACGCGTCCTGCTCTTCACGGGTCAGGCCATACCGGGCGTTGTAGCCCTCGGTGGCTTCACCCATCGCGCACTCGTCGAACGCGCACGTAAGACCATCGAAGGCCATCGAGTCGATCACCTTCCAGTCGCCGTATTTCACGCCCTCGCGCGAGCCCATGAGCAGGTGCGGCGCATTGGTCATCGACTCCATGCCACCGGCGACGACGACGTTGAACTCACCTGCTCGAATGAGTTGGTCAGCGAGCGCGATCGCATCAATGCCGGAAAGACACACCTTGTTGATGGTCAGCGCGGGGACGTTCATCGGAATGCCGGCCTTGACCGCGGCCTGCCGCGCCGTGATCTGCCCCGTGCCGGCCTGCAGGACCTGGCCCATGATCACGTAGTCGACCTGTTCCGGGCTGATGCCAGCGCGCTCCAGGGCACCCCGGATGGCCACCGCACCCAGATCCGCAGCGCTCTGGGACTTCAGTGAGCCCAGCAGTCGCCCCATGGGGGTCCGAGTTCCCGCGACGATGACGGACGACATGGTGACCTCCTGGCCCAGGCGCAAGGCCCACTTGCGACGATGGAGTCACCCTAGCGAGGAGTGAGCATGGAGCAGGCACAGGCCGTACTCGGCCCCCTCATCACCCGCATCGACCATGTCGGGATCGCCGTACCCGATCTGGACGCCGCCATCGAGTTCTACCGGCGGGCCTTCGGGGTGCCCATGGTCCACGAAGAAACCAACGAGGAGCAGGGCGTCCGGGAGGCCATGCTGGCCGTTGGCGATGACTACCTGCAGTTGCTGGCACCGCTCACTCCTGACTCCACCATCGGCACGTTCCTCGATCGGCGAGGGCCGGGGATCCAGCAGGTCGCGTTCGGGGTGGACGACGTGGAGGTGGCCGCCGAGCGCCTTCGTGCGGCCGGCGTCCGCGTGCTGTACCCGCGGGCCAAGCGCGGCACCGCCGGCTCCTTGGTCAACTTCGCCCACCCGGCCGATTGCGGCGGTGTCCTCATCGAACTCGTCCAGGCAGACGCCGAGGACTACTGACCGTGTGCCTGCGCCGCCTGCTCGTCCCCCTGATCGTCCTCGGCGTGCTCGTCTTCGTGCTCTATTGGGCGCGCACGCAGGGCTACATCGACTGGTGACACCCACTAGCATGAACGGGCGTTAACCTCGACCACGTCCGCCCCCCAAGGAGGATCCATGGAGGCCATCCGCGACGCCATCGTCTCGGGCGAGGCAACCGCCGATGACTTTGCCGCGCTGCCCGTGCCGGAGTCCTACCGTGGGATCACCGTCCACAAGGACGAGGTCGACATGTTCGCGGGGATGGCCTCGCCGGACAAGGACCCCAGACGCTCCCTGCATCTCGACGACGTACCCGTGCCCGAAGTCGGACCCGGTGAGGCGCTCATCGCGGTGATGGCCAGTTCGATCAACTACAACTCGGTATGGACGTCCATCTTCGAGCCGGTGTCCACCTTCGGCTTCCTCGAACGCTATGGGCGCTCGCACGAGATGGCCAAGCGACATGATCTGCCCTACCACGTCATCGGATCGGATGCCGCGGGCGTGGTGCTTCGCGTTGGCCCCGGGGTCAACGCGTGGAAGCCCGGCGATGAGGTCGTCGCGCATTGCCTGTCCGTCGAACTCGAGAGCCCGCTCGGCCACAACGACACCATGCTCGACCCCGAGCAGCGCATCTGGGGTTTCGAGACCAACTTTGGCGGCCTGGCCGAAGTCGCCCTGGTGAAGTCCAACCAGTTGCTGCCGAAACCGAAACACCTCACCTGGGAAGAGGCCGCTTCTCCCGGACTGGTGAACTCAACGGCGTACCGGCAACTTGTCTCGCGCAACGGCGCGGGCATGAAGCAGGGCGACGTGGTGCTCATCTGGGGTGCCTCCGGTGGCCTGGGGTCCTACGCCACGCAGATGGCCGTCAACGGCGGCGCGATCCCCGTGTGCGTCGTCTCGAGCCCGGAGAAGGCAGACCTGTGTCGTGCCATGGGTGCCGAGCTCATCATCGATCGCCGGGCGGAGGACTACCGCTTCTGGAAGGACGAGTCGACGCAGGATCCCAAGGAGTGGCAGCGGCTCGGCAAGCGCATTCGTGAACTCACCGGGGGCGACGACGTCGACATCGTGTTCGAGCATCCTGGACGCGAAACCTTCGGGGCCAGCGTGTACGTCACCCGCAAGGGGGGCACGATCGTCACCTGCGCCTCCACCAGCGGATACATGCATGAGTACGACAACCGCTATCTGTGGATGAACCTTAAGAAAATCGTGGGATCGCATTTCGCCAACTACCGCGAGGCCTATGAGGCCAATCGACTCATCTCCCGGGGCCTGATCCATCCGACTTTGTCCAAGACGTTCACCCTCGACCAAACGGGCGAGGCCGCCTACGAGGTACACCGCAATCTCCACCAGGGCAAGGTCGGAGTTTTGGCCCTCGCGCCTGAGCCGGGCCTGGGAGTGCGCGACGCGGAGCTGCGAGCACGACACCTGCTCGAGATCACCCGTTTCGCCGGGGCTTAGGGGCGCTTCCCCACGTACGATGACCCGGGCCGGCACATCGCGGGCATTCCGGGGGCGCACCCCGCATACCAGTCACGAAGAGAGGGGCGACGGTGGCGACCGACCAGATCACCGACCGTCAACCCTGGCATCTGGATCGCGGCCGCAAGGCCGGCGAGATGGGCTACCTGCCCGGCCTGGATGGCGTGCGCGCCCTCGCCGTACTCGGCGTGCTGTTCTACCACGGCGACCAGACCTGGATGCGCGGTGGATTTCTCGGTGTCGACGTCTTCTTCGTCCTGTCCGGCTTCCTCATCACGACCCTGATCGTCGAGGAGTTCGACCGATCCGGTCGCGTCGACTTCAAGCAGTTCTACCTCCGTCGCGCCAAGCGTCTCCTTCCG
>JAYNIC010000117.1:0-7147 GCA_038108715.1 Candidatus Nanopelagicales bacterium
GGCCTGGGCTCCGGCCTTTGAATTCGCCGACATCGACGCCCCGCCCCGCGACGTGGTCGAGGTTCTGACCGGCAACATCTTCCACCGCTCCTATTGCCTAGGTGAACGCTTCGTAGCCTCGGCCTCGTCCGTGATGGAGATGACCGCCCTGATCAGCATCGACGGTGACGCCGTCGACGTCGATGACCTACCAGCGCTCACCGGCGATCTGCGGACCGTGATCGCTCGGGCGGCCGAACTAGCGCCACAGGTGGGTCGCGGCGTTCAGGCAGGGGACGTCATCCTGACCGGCTCGATCGTGCCCCCCATCCCTGTTCGGCCCGGAATGGTCGTGACCTATCGACTGCAGGGGTCGCCCACGATGGCCGCGACCTTCACATGACTGGTGTGACGACACGCTCCCGCGTGGTGCCGGTGGCGATTCTCACGACCTTTGCGGCGTTCATGTTCGTGAGTCTGCAGATTCGCGGGGTTGGCGAACTCGTGGCGCGAGGAGCGTCACCCATCGCGGTCGCGGGCAGCACGCAGCTGCTCCAGGGGCTTGTCACGCTTGGGATCATCGGGCTGGTGCCGTCTTTGCGGGCGGGAGTTCGTCGGGCGGTGACGGGGGTTCGCTCGGGTGACATCCCCCTGTGGACGCTGGCGGGTGGGCTTGCCGGAGCTCTGCAGATCGCCGTCATGGGATTGGTTTCGCCCATCATCGGGGTGGCTGCGTTGACCGTGCTCCTCGTCTCCGGGCAGACCGCGAACGGACTGCTCGTCGATCGATCCGGACTCACGCCGGGTGGTCGACGTTCGGTAACGGGCACTCGCGTGGCCGGCGCCCTCCTCGCCATCGCGGCGGTGGCACTGGTCTGGCTCGACAGTGGAGGTGGCTCGGATCGGGTGGTCCCGTGGTGGGCCGTCGCCATCGCCTTCGTTGCGGGAGCCGGCGCGGCTGTGCAGGCGGCCCTCAATGGGCGCGTGGCGGCGTTCACCAAGCAGCCGGTCGTCGCTGCCGAGGTCAACTTCCTCGGCGGTGCCGCCGTCATGTGGATCCTTGTTGGGCTGGCGGCGCTCATCGGCGCGGCGCAAAAGCCCGTGCCCGATGCGGGCTCGGCCTGGCTCTACGTCAGCACCATCTTCGGGCTGTTGCTCATCGTCAACAGCGCCTGGGCGGTCAAGCATCTGGGTGTTCTGCTCTTGAGCCTCGTCGGCGTCGTGGGCCAGATTGCCGGGGCGATCATGGTCGATCTGCTCCTGCCGCTGCCCGGCTCGTCCTTCGCCTGGACGCTCGTTCTCAGTCTCGGTGTCTCGGTCCTCGCCGTGGCGATTGCGGCCGTGGGGCGGGCCCGCCAGGCACGGTCGTAGGCCGCACAAACCCCATCACTAGGGTGTGCCCATGACCGCCACCATCCTCGACGGCAAGGCGACCGCCACGGCCGTGAAACAGGTTCTCGCTGACCGCGTGTCCGAACTCGTGGCCCGCGGCGTCACCCCCGGGCTCGCCACCGTTCTCGTCGGCGATGATCCCGGTAGCCACGCCTACGTCGGAGGCAAGCACCGCGACTGCGCCGAGGTCGGCATCGCCTCGATCCGGGTCGATATGCCCGCGGACTCCACCCAGGCCGACGTCGAGGCGGCGGTGCGTGAGCTGAACGCCGATCCGGCGGTCACCGGCTTCATCGTCCAGTTGCCGCTGCCCAAGGGGCTGGACAGCAACCGGGTGCTCGAACTCATGGATCCGCTGAAGGATGCCGACGGGCTTCACCCGATGAACCTCGGTCGGCTGGTCCTCGGCATCGAGGCCCCGCTGCCGTGCACGCCGCGCGGGATCGTCGAACTCCTCCGGGCCTACGACGTTCCCATCAACGGTGCGGAGGTGTGCGTTATCGGTCGCGGACTCACCGTGGGCCGGCCGCTCGGACTTCTCCTCACCCGCCGTCAGGAAAACGCGACCGTCACCCTGTGCCACACCGGCACTCGGGACATGTCCGAGCACATCGCGCATGCGGACATCGTGGTTGCAGCGGCCGGTGTGCCGCACTTCATCACCCCGGCCATGATCAAGCCCGGAGCGGCATTGGTGGATGTGGGGATTACCCGAACGGACGCGGGATTGCTCGGTGACATCGACCCCGCATGTGCTGAGGTCGCCGGCTGGATTGCGCCGATGCCCGGGGGCACCGGTCCCATGACACGCGCCATGCTCCTCGCCAATGTCGTCGAGGCGGCCGAGCGCTCGTAGGCTGGGCGATCATGAGTGGCATGGCCTCCGTACACCCTCTGCGTCCGCGACCGCGGCGCTGGTGGCGTCAATGGCCGATTGCCCTGGTGCTCGTGGGGGTGGCGGCCTCGCTCATCGTCGTGGCCCTTGATCACTTCCGTATCGGATCCCTCATGCTGGCCGGAAGCCTCGTGCTCGCCTTCGTTCTTCGGCTGGTGCTGCCATCGACGCAGGCCGGCATGCTCGCCGTCCGCTCGCGGACGGTCGACCTCGAGGTGCTCGGCTCGCTCGCCGTCGTCCTCGCGGTTTTCGCCCTGTGGGTGCCGCCACCACCGACGTAGTCGTCCTAGCTGCTGGTGCGGCAGTCTCAGAAGTCTCCGCCGCCGAAGTCGCCCCCGCCGAAGTTGCCACCCCCGCGGCCGACGTCGCCCCCGCCGCCGAACCCGCCGCGGTGGAAATCCCCGCCGCCGAAGTCGACATCGCCGCCCGGCTGGCCGGTAGGGGGAGCGGCGTGGGCCGCGGGAGCCATGAAGGTGCTCGCGAGCAGCGTGCCGACGAACAGTGCCGGCATCATGTCGCTGAAGTTCCGGTAGTAGCCCCTCGCGTAGGGCGCATAGGCAGCGCCACCCTGCCAGTACGGCACGCGCTGCCCACCGGCCTCGACCACGCGGGCCTCGGGGCGTCCGCCGGAGGCGATGGTGGCCTCGCACCCGGCGCACACGGGGACCGGATGAGTCTCCCCGCCCTGTGGCGCCCAGTCGACATCGGCGACGCTCGGCCCATGTCGCGGGTCGACGAAGCAGGGTGCCCGGTGGGCCGGCTCGGGCCGACCGTCCATGCGGGCCTCGACGCAGGCCAGGGCATAGCGCCCCTCTTCCAGTTCACCCGTGGCGGCGGTGATGTCGGCGTCGCGGGACGCCGTTGCCGTGGCGTCGCTTGCCGCCGAGTAGGAGTCGAGCGCCTTCTGCAGGTCGGCGCGACCGGCATCGTCGAGCCGCGGGTCGGTCAGGTCGAAGGAGCCGAGCCGTTCGCCAAGGTCGGTGACGTCCTCGTTGAGAACGGCACGTACGGCGTCGAGGCGCTCGGCCTGCTGCTTCTTGCCGCGGCGGCGCAGGAAGTAAAAGCCCACGCCGCCGAGTACCACGATCACCGCAAGGGGGATGAGGATGTTTATGCCCGATCCGGACGATGTTGCGTCGGCCGATGGAGAACCACCGCTGGTGGTAGCCGCATCACCGGCAGCCGCGCTGTCGTTGTACTGCGCGTCCACGCCGTCAATGAATGCCCGCAGGACGGCGTACACGCCGTTGGCACTGTTCTCAGCGAACGCCGAATCGGCGATCTGGCGAACCGACCCGGAGGTCGAACCCGCGCGGAAGGAGTTGCCCGCGACGACCGCGTAGACGCCCTCGCGTCCCACAGACTGCTGAACGCCCTCGAGCAGTGCGTCGGCTGAACCGTAGGCGGTCACGTCCTCTTCGGGGAGGATCGCGATGTAGATCGGCAGGCCCGTTGCCGTGATTTGACTGCGCAGCGCGTCGACCTGCCCGTCGGTGAGACTGAGCTCGGCGAGTGGGTCGTTGTAGACCGACTCAACTCTCAGGATGTCGGCCACCGCGTCGATGGTCGCGTCAGCGCGAGCCACGGTGGCGGGCAGAGCCGCCACGAGGGCGGCAACGACGACGGTGATGAAGGTGAGAGCGGGAACAGCGGATCGGCGCACCATGTTCCGACATTACCGCGATATCGGCGGGGTGCTCAGTCCTTGATCTCGCACAGGACGGTGCCCGTGGGGACCGTGGCGCCCACGGTGGCGTCGAGTCCGGTCACGGTGCCGGCCTTGTGCGCGTTGAGCGGCTGTTCCATCTTCATGGCCTCCAGCACCACGATGAGATCCCCGGCCTCGACCTTCTGGCCGTCTTCGACCGCGACCTTGACAACGGTGCCCTGCATGGGGGCGGCCACGGCATCGCCGGAGGCGCTGCCACCTGCTCCGCGCTCTCGTTTGCGACCGGTTTTGGCCGGTCCGGCCGTCGGCTTGGCCGATGCGCCGAGGCCTGCGGGAAGTGTGACGGCGAGGCGACGGCCATCGACCTCCACCGTGACGGTTTCGCGTTCGGCGGCCTGCTCGGGTGCGTCCGCGGTGCCGGTGTACGGCGGGATGGTGTTGTCGAATCCGCTCTCGATCCAGCGGGTGTGCACGCTGAAGGACGCGTCGCCCTCTGGAGCGAAAGCCGGGTCGTCGACCACTGCGCGGTGGAACGGAATGGCGGTGGCGATGCCTTCGACGACGAACTCGCGCAATGCGCGGCGGGAGCGATCGAGTGCCTCCTTGCGGTCGCGGCCGGTCACGATGAGTTTGGCCAGGAGTGAGTCGAAGTTGCCGCCGATGATGTCGCCCTGACCGAAGCCGGCATCGACGCGAACCCCGGGGCCGGCGGGCTCGACCCACTCGGTGAGCACACCGGGGGCGGGCAGGAATCCGCGACCGGGATCCTCGCCGTTGATGCGGAATTCGATGCTGTGACCGCGCAGGGCGGGGTCGTCGTAGTCGATGACGCCCCCGTCGGCGATGCGGAACTGCTCGCGTACCAGGTCAATGCCAGCGACCTCTTCGGAAACCGGGTGTTCGACCTGCAGGCGGGTGTTGACCTCGAGGAAGGAGATGGTGCCGTCTTCTCCGACGAGGAACTCGCAGGTGCCGGCGTTGTAGTAGCCCGCCTCCTTGATGATCGCCTTGGAGGCGCTGTAGAGCGCATCGACCTGCTCGTCGGAGAGGAAGGGCGCAGGTGCCTCCTCGACGAGTTTTTGGTGGCGGCGCTGCAGCGAGCAGTCGCGGGTTGAGACGACGACGACATTGCCGTGCTGGTCAGCAAGGACCTGGGTCTCGACGTGACGCGGGTTGTCCAGGTATCGCTCGACGAAGCACTCGCCGCGGCCGAAGGCGGCGACCGCCTCGCGTACGGCGGAGTCGTAGAGTTCGGGAATCTCCTCCAGGGTGCGAGCCACTTTCAGTCCGCGGCCGCCTCCGCCGAACGCCGCCTTAATGGCGACGGGCAATCCGTGCTCCTTGGCGAAGGCGACGACGTCGTCGGCCCCTGCGACGGGGTCCGGGGTTCCCGGGACCTGCGGGGCACCCGCGCGGGCGGCGATGTGCCGGGCCGACACCTTGTCGCCAAGCGAGCGGATGGCGTCCGGTGGTGGACCGATCCAGGTGAGGCCCGCGTCGATGACGGCCTGGGCAAAGTCGGCGTTCTCGGAGAGGAAGCCGTAGCCGGGGTGGACGGCATCGGCGCCGGACCTTGCGGCAACGTCGAGGAGCTTGGCGATGTCGAGGTAGGTCTCGGCCGCGGTGCTGCCGTCGAGGGCGTAGGCCTCATCGGCGGTGCGCACGTGGAGCGCTTCTCGATCCGGATCGGCGTACACCGCCACCGAGGTCAGTCCCGCATCGCGGCAGGCACGGGCAACACGGACGGCGATTTCGCCCCGATTGGCGATGAGGACCTTTTCCACGCGCTGCAGTCTAGGGACCGTGACCTGGCAGGGTGTGTGCATGCCCGAACTCCCTTTCGTCCTGGCGTCCGCCTCTCCCTCGCGCCGTCGGCTCCTCGAGCAGGCCGGGGTGCGACCGGTGGTGCTCGTGAGCGGTGTGGATGAGGAGAGCATCGAGGCGGCCATGGCGCATCGACCCGTCCCCGATGTCGCCCTCGCGCTGGCCCGGGCCAAGGCTGAGGCGGTGGCGATCGGATCCGATGTACCTGCCGGTGCTCTCGTGCTCGGCTGCGACTCGATCTTCGAGGTGGACGGCGTTCGCCTCGGCAAGCCGCCGAATGCTGAGGAAGCCCTGCGGCGTTGGCAGGTCATGCGCGGTCGTGCTGGGCAACTGCACAGCGGTCACTGGTTGATTGATACGGCGTCGGGTAGCGCGGTCGGAGAGACCGTGACAACAACAGTGCACATGGTGGATGCACCGGATGCCGAGATTGCGGCGTACATCGGGACCGGTGAGCCGCTCAAGGTGGCGGGCGGATTCACCCTCGATGATCTCGGGGCGCCGTTCGTCGCCGGGATCGAAGGCGACCCCGGCAATGTCATCGGCGTCTCGCTGCCCGCGGTGCGTCGGCTCGCAGGAGAGCTCGGCCACTCCTGGCCGGAGGTCGTTGGCTGGTAGGTGATGCCCGCGTGGACGATGCTGTTTCCCGCCCGTTGTTGGGGTTTTGGTGCGCACGAAACCCCAACAACGGGCGGGAAACACTCAGGATGCGGGCGAACAGACGCCGCGGCCGTGCGAGCGACCAAGGCCGGGGTCGAATCGGCTTGCCGCGGGAGAAACGGTTGGAAATCGCCCACGGAGCGCCGTCATCGACCATCTGTCCCGCTTAGCGGGAGAAACGGCTAGCGCGGCAGGGAGGAGGCGCGCCAGGCGCCCGGACCGAATCCGAGACGCGGCCGGGTCTGTCGCGCGGGCAGCGCCCACAGGCTGCGCGGTTTGCGCGCGGGTGGGTCGATGCTTGCCCGCAGGCTCGCGACCGCGGCCACGACGGCGGCCACCTCGGCCGGTGTTGCCGGGCCGTGGATGACGATCGGCTCCTCTTCGCCGCTCACAGTGGAATGTTCCCGTGCTTCTTCGGCGGCCGACTCGCCCGCTTGGTGCGCAGGGCGCGCAGCGCACGCACCACCATCGGTCGGGTCTCCTCGGGAAGGATGACGCGGTCGACGTACCCGCGCTCGGCCGCGACGTAGGGGTTGGCCAACGTGGCCTCGTATTCCTCGATCAGACGCGCGCGCTCGGCCTCGGGATCCTCTGCGTTCGCCAACTCCTGGCGGTACAGGATGTTGACCGCGCCCTGAGCGCCCATGACCGCGATCTGCGCGGTCGGCCAGGCGAGGTTGATGTCGGCGCCGAGGTGCTTGGAGCCCATGACGTCATAGGCACCACCG
>JAYNIC010000118.1:0-4598 GCA_038108715.1 Candidatus Nanopelagicales bacterium
TAGGCATGCTCGGTCGCGGAGTACTTCACAATCGATGCGTCGCCCATGATCGACAGGGGGTCGCCTTCGGTGTCTACGCGCCAGGCGAGGTGGTAGACGAGCCATCGAATCGCTTCGATGTCGGCCTTGCTCCGCGCGAGAGGGAAGGACACGCCCTGGAATTTCGCCAGAGGCTTGCCGAACGCCGTGCGCGCTTGGACGTGGGCGATCGCAGAGTTCAGCGCGAACTCCGCCAGCCCAAGGGACTGTGCGCCGATGTACGCGCGGCCGGCGTTCAAGAACGCCATCGCCTCCAGGAAGCCCATCCCCTCAGTGCCGACGACGTGGTCAGCGGGCACCCGTGCGTCATCGAAGAAGAGCTCTGCTGGATGCGAGTCGGAGATGTTGTACTGCGTCTTGCCCACGCGGTACTGATCGCGGGGAACGACGAACGCGGTGATGCCGCCCGCGGCGCGCTTCTCCGGATCGGTGAGGGCGAAGACGAGTGCGAAGTCGGCGTCGGCACCGTTGGTGATGTAGTGCTTGTGCCCGTTGATGACCCAGGAGTCGCCGTCGCGCACGGCGCGGGTGCGAATCGCCTGCGCGTCACTGCCGGCCTCTGGTTCGGTGAGCGCGAAGCACATCGTGCGCTCGGCGTTGGCGACAGGTATGAGGTACTCGGGCCACAGATGCTCGGGGAGCTTGAGGAGCAGTGTGGACGGACCGGCCGGGTTGGGCGGTGCCACCGCTGTCATCGCCAGGCGCATGCCGGTTGCGGCCGCGTCCTCCACCAGCAATGTGGTGCCCAGGACGCTGAGGTCTTGGCCACCCACCGACTCCGGCAGGTAGGGCGCGTAGAACCCGGCAGCCGCACTGAGGCGCCGGACCTCGTCGACCATCTCGCGGAGTGCCGGCTCGGTGGCATCTTCGATGGACCAACGTTCCTGCAGCGGGCGCACCTCGCGGTCCAGGAAGGTCGCGAAGGACGCACGCAGAGCGCTGAGTTCTGATGGGACAGCGAAGTCCATAGAGTGATCCTGCCCTAGGAACACGGCCGGTGCCCGCGATAACGTCCGACCATGAGCCACTCAGTGATTCCCGGCATCGATCCGCACGCTGTAACCCCCGTACCCTTCCTCGGTGGTTGGACCACGGGGGAGGCGTCCTCGGCCGTCCACGCGCCGTACGACGATGCCCTGCTGGGCAGCGTGCCCGCCTTGACGGCCGCCGATGTGGATGCTGCCGCGACCTATGCGAAGGAGGCGTTGCACGCCCACCCGCTGCCGCAGTGGAAGCGGGCGGAGATCCTCGACCGAGCCGCCGAGCGACTCGCGGCGCACCGGGAGACTTTCGCGCGATGCATTGCTCTGGAGGCCGCCAAGCCGATCACGACGGCTCGCGCCGAGGTCGATCGGGCCGTCAGCACCTTCCAGTTCTCCGCGGCAGTCGCCCGCACGCTCACCGGCGAGACGGTGCCTCTT
Organism: Candidatus Nanopelagicales bacterium; assembly: GCA_038108715.1. Classification (GTDB taxonomy): domain Bacteria; phylum Actinomycetota; class Actinomycetes; order S36-B12; family S36-B12; genus Mxb001. The sequence goes on from JAYNIC010000118.1 coordinate 1,461, forward strand.
GAAGCTGCGTCGGCGGGTGAGGGCAAGCTCGGCTTCGTCCTGCGTGTGCCAGTCGGCGTCGTCGGTGCGATCGCACCCTTCAACTTCCCGCTCAACCTTGTCGTGCACAAGGTAGGCCCGGCGATCGCGGCCGGATGCCCGGTCGTCGTCAAGCCGGCCTCGCAGACGCCCTTCTCCACGATTCTGTTGGCCCGCATGCTCCTCGAGGAGTGTGGGTTGCCGGCTGGCTATCTGCAGGTCACGACCGGCGGTGGCTCGACGGTCGGCAATGCCTTGGTGGACAACCCGGACATTGCCCTCATCACCTTCACGGGCTCACCGCCGGTCGGCTGGGCGATCCGCTCACGGGCCCCGCACAAGCGCGTGGGTCTCGAACTCGGCAACAACGCTCCGGTCATCATCGACGCCGACGGTGACTGGGAGACGGCGGTGGCGAAGATTCGCCTCGCGGGCTTCGCCCATGCCGGTCAGTCGTGCATCTCGACCCAGCGCGTGTTTGTGCATGAGTCGCTGGTGCAGCAGGTGGGCGCGGCGCTCAGTGAGGCGGTGGCGACGCTCGTGGTGGGTGATCCGCTGGATGAGGCGACCGAGGTGTCCTCGCTCATCTCGACGGCCGAACGGGACCGGGTGAAGTCGTGGATTGATGAGGCGGTCGCCGATGGTGCGTCGGTGGCCTGCGGTGGTGAGATCGGTGACGACGGTGTCCTCCGGCCGACGGTGATCGTCGACGCGCAGCCGGACATGAACGTCTGCGCCCTTGAGGTCTTCGGCCCCGTCGTCGCCGTACAGGGATTTTCCGATTTCGATGAGGCTTTGCGCTTGGCCAACGACACCCGCTATGGCTTGCAGGCGGGTGTCTTCACACGCGATATCGACAAGGCGCTGCGCGCGGTGCGCACCCTCGACTTCGGTGGTGTCACGGTCAATGAGGTGCCGACCTGGCGCGCCGACCAAATGCCGTACGGCGGCCTGCGGGACTCGGGAAATACGCGCGAGGGACCGGCGTACTCGGTGCGGGAGATGACCGAGGAGCGACTGATCATCCTCAACGGATAGGCGAGATGTGCTCGTTCATGGCTGGTCGACGCGCATGAGTGACGGGACGGCCGTGGGTCAGTGGGCGTACGCCGGTGCGCCCTCCTCGAGAGGGAGGCCGGCCATGCGCCAGGCCCCGGTGCCGCCCTCGACATTGGTCACGCTGATGCCGCGTTGGGCGAGGAAGGCAGCAACCTGCCACGAACGGGCACCGCTTTCGCACACGACATAGACGTCGCTGGAGGGCAGGTCCTGGATGCGGATGGGGATCGTCGCCATGGGGATGCTGACGGCGCCGGGGATGTGGCCCGAGGCGTACTCGTAGGGCTCGCGCACGTCCACGATGGCGGCGCCCCCATTGGTCAGGCAATTGTGGAGATCGGCCACGGTCGTGGTCGGGATCTGCATCTGTGTCCTCCTCCTTGGTGAGGGGACCAGGATACCCCAGGGGGTATGTGAATCGCCAATCGGGGAAGGTTCGGGCTAGGCGGCCGCCGCTCCCTCGAGTTTGCTCATGTTCTCGAGCGTCACGCCCTTGGTCTCGCGGATGTACTTCATCACGAAGGGGATGGACAGCACGGCGAACACGGTGAAGATTCCGTAGGCCAGGCCGAGGGAAATGCCCGCCAACTCCGGGAAGGTCGTCGAGACGACGAAGTTCGCCATCCACTGCGCGGAAGCCGCGAGGGCCAGGGCCGCGGCACGAATCCGGTTGGGGAACATCTCGCCGAGGAGCACCCAGACCACCGGGCCCCACGTGGCGGCGAAGAACGCGACATAGAGGTTGAACGCGATGAGCGCGACGACGTCGGGGCCGTCACCCAGGACCGGCTGACCGTCCGAGTTCACCGGGGCGGTACCAAAAACGTAGGTCAAGGTGGCCAGCATGAGGACCATGCCAGCCGACCCCACGAGCAGCAGCGGCTTGCGACCGACACGATCGACCAGGGCGATGGCGACGATGGTGAAGATGACGTTGACTCCGGTGGTGATGAGCGAGGTCTGGAAGGCTTGCGACTCGGAGAAGCCGACCGATTCCCAGATTGTGTTGGAGTAGTAGAAGACGGCGTTGATGCCGACGAACTGCTGGAACACGCTGAGCAGGATGCCGATCCAGACGATCGGCATGAGCCCCAGCGACCGGCCGCGCAGGTCGCTGAAGCGTGGCTTGTGGTCACCGGCCAAGGAGGCCTCAATCTCCTTGACGATCGGCGTGGTGTCGACGGTGTAAATGGTCGACAGCACCTTCGTCGCCTTGGCTGGGTTGCCAACAGCGACGAGGTAGCGGGGGGACTCGGGGAGACGGAGTACGAGAAGGGCATAGATCACGGCCGGAAGCAGCATGGACAGGAACATCCACTGCCAGGCTTCAAGCCCGAGCAGCCATTGATTGCGAGCATTGCCACCGGCCGCCTGCAGCACGACGTAATTGATCAGCCCGGTGGCGAAGATGCCGATGACGATGGCGAATTGCTGAAGGGATCCCATGCGTCCGCGAATGGGTGCCGGCGAGATCTCCGCGATGTACATGGGCGCCATGACGCTAGCCACACCTATGCCGGCACCGCCGATGAAGCGCCAGAACATGAGGTCAACGACCGCGAAGGGGAAGGCCTGGCCAATAGCGGCGATAAGGAAGAGGGCTCCTGCCACCAGCATGACGCGCTTGCGGCCGAATCGGTCCGCGAGACTCCCGGAGAACCATGCGCCGATCGCCGAGCCGATGAGGGCGATGGAAACGACGAAGCCGATCATCAGGTCGCTCAGATCGAAGATGGACTTGATGGCGGACGTCGCGCCGTTGATGACGGCGGAGTCGTAGCCGAAGAGGAACCCACCAAGCGCTGCGGTTCCGGCGAGGCCGACCACCCGTCCGGTCCGGTAGTCCTTCACGGTGCTCATGGACCCTCCCTCATCGAGATGGGCTGAACGTTACGACGGAAATTGGGATGGTGGAGGACTTTTGCCCCTGCTCAACCGCCCGGAGACGCCTGGCCATCGCTCGGGACGATGCGGCTGCCGTCGGTCGGGGAGATAGGGACCACCTCGAGTTGGTCGTGCACCCACTCCTTCATTTCGGTCACGTGACTGATGACTCCGACG
>JAYNIC010000118.1:4608-7108 GCA_038108715.1 Candidatus Nanopelagicales bacterium
CTCCGACGACGCGGCCACGAGCCCGCAGGGCGTCCAGTTGGTCAAGGACGAGCTCGAGGGCGCCCTGGTCGAGAGAACCGAATCCCTCGTCGACGAAGAGCGTGTGCAGATCGACACCTCCGTTCTCCTCGCGAACCACGTCAGCGAGGCCGAGGGCGAGGGACAGCGAGGCGTAGAAGGTCTCGCCCCCCGAAAGGGTCGCCGGATCACGGTCGCGGCCACTCCACAGATCGCGTACGGCGATGCCAAGGCCCGCCTGTCCGCGGCTCGCCTCGGTCTCCAGGGCGAAAACGTAGTGCCCACTGCTCATTCGCTCCAGGTGGATCGAGGCGGCCTGCAGTACCGATTCGAATCTTCGTTGAACGGCGTACGCCTGCAAGGTGGTGCGGCGCACGTTGGCCGATGTGCGGGCCGAGACCAGATCACCGAGCTCGATGACCGGTGACGTGCGAGCAAGCACATCGGCGGCCGTCGCGTGGGCGTCGTACCAGCGCTGGGCGAGTGCGGTCACCGCACCGGCTGTCTCGCTCGCCCTGGTGAAGGCGGTTTGCGCCGAAGCGAGTGCAGCCTCGACCTCGGCGAGGCGAGCCTGCGCCTGCTGGTGATCTGACTGAGCGACCGTGACATCACGCGCGGCTTCGACCCCTGCCGTGCGCTGCAGTGCGACGAGGAGGTGTTCGACCGCCTGTGCCTGGTCGCTGAGCTTGGCGAGGAGTGCTGATGCGGTGGCCTCGGCCCCCACCTGGTCGCGAAGTGCGGCTCGCTCGGCGGCGACACGCTCCCCGGCCGCCCGCTGCTGGACCAACGCGGCTGACTCGGCCGCGACGGCCCCCTCGAGACGTTCGGCAAGTTCGGACTCTTCCTGAGCTAGGGCGCTGCGAGCCTGCTGCGCAGATGCGAGGTGCGCGGCCGAGCGTTCAAGCGCCTCGCAGTGTTCGCGCGCACGTCGGTGCTGCTCGGGGAGGGTCGCGGGATCGACGCTCCCGAGTCGCGCCTCGGCGCTGGCCACTGCTCCGCTGGCGATCTGGACCTTCTCCTGTGCGGCAATGTGCGCGGCGGCTGCCATCTGCTCGGCTTGGTCGAGTTCGGCCACCTTTGCTTCGAGCTCGGCCACGTCGTCATCGGTCACCACGTCACCGTGGGACGCGTCGGCCGGATGGGGGTGCTCCGTGGCTCCGCACACCGGGCACGGATGGCCGTGCGCCAATTGCTGTGCGAGATGGGCGGCCCGCTGGTCGAGTTGGGTCCGCAGCGCCTGAGCCGCTGCTGTGCGGGCCCCATGAAGGGCCTTGCGTCGCTCCTCCAGCGCGGTGGCGGCACGCGACTCACCGGCGTGGGCTTCGGCGAGCGTGTGGCGAGCAGTCTCCCGTTCGGCGGCCGCGACGACGAGGGACTCGATACGCGTCACCTCAGCTTGAGCGGAGTCCAAGCCCGAGGCCGCCAGTGTGGCCGTGGCGACCGCCTGATCGGCGTCCGTCCGGCGCGCCGGGAGGGTCGTGCTCTGCTCTCGCACCGTGCGCACGTGGGCGGCGGCCTGAGCGACCGTCTCGGCGAGGCGGCGCTCCTCGGCGAGGCGCTTATCTTCGTTGGCCTCCCACGCAGCCAAGGGCTCTAGGCGAGTGCGTTGAGCGGCCAACTCGGCCGCTGCCCCGCGCAACACCTCGGCCGTGCTGTCGGCCCACGTTGGCTCGAAATCGCGAACAGCCCGTCGCGCCGTGGCGAGTTGTTCGCGCGCTTGCACGGCATCACGCGCCACGGATAGGGCCTGCACGGCCAGCGCGGCCGCACTGCGAGACACGACCGCCTCGGCTTCGCGCGCTGTGACGTCGTCACGAGCGCTGGTCACCCGCATGGCCAGGTCATCCTGCAGCCGGGTGATCTCGGCCGTGTCGAGCGCCACGTCGTTCGCCGGCAGGATGTGCTCGTCGTACTCACGGACACGTTCGCGCAGATGCTCGAGCAGAGTGTCCGCCTCCCGCACGGCGGCCTCGCGCTCGACGATGGCGGCATCAGCGCGCTCTCGAAGATCTTGTTGAACCTTGGCCAGGAAGCCGTCGTCGATGAGACCGCCGAGGACGTCGAAGCGCTCCTTGGGGCTGGCCCGTAGGAGGGCGTCGAACTCGCCCTGGGGGAGGACGACGAGCTGCCGGAAGTGCGCGGCGGACAGGCCGAGACGCTCACTGATGTAGGAGCCAATCTCGACCGCATCCTTCATCGGGGGAACGGAGCCGTCGAGAATCTCGAGCAGTTGTCGGGCCTTCTCGGTCGTTGTGCCGGTGCCGCGAGCCTTGGGTCGAAGGTACGCCGGGCTGCGCGTGATGCGATGAGGCACGCCACCGATCTCGAACTCCAAGATCACCTCTGAGGGTTCATCCGGTTGGCACAGGTCACTGCGAATGCGCGCCTTGGAGGAGTCCTCGCCTGCGACGGTGCCGTAAAGGGCGAAGACGATCGCGTCGATGATCGTCGACTTGCCAGCGCCGGTTGGCCCCTCGATGAG
>JAYNIC010000119.1:0-6633 GCA_038108715.1 Candidatus Nanopelagicales bacterium
GTCGTGGCCACGGTGCCTCCCATGAGCGAATCGGTCGATGAGTTAACGATCGTTCACAATACGCCCAGGCCGCCTCCCGGGCAAGGCAGCCCGGCCCCCACTTCCCCGGCTCAGTCGATGCGGGCTTCGGTGAGCCCGGCCAGGGCCATCGATCGCAGGAGTCCGGCCATAGCCGGGCGAGACAGCCGGGCGCTGTGCGGAGTCGAGTTGATCAGTCCGAAGGTGGCGTGCACGGCTGCCAGCGCATCCTCTTCGGACAGTTCCGGTCGAACATCGCACAGCGCTGAGACCCAGATGGCGGCGTACTGCGCCTGAAGTCGCCGGACGGTACGCCGATCCTCCTCCGGCATGGCCGCGAGATCGCGCGCCTGCACGTCGATGAGATCGGGATGGTCAAGGGCGAAGTCGACGTGGAAGTCGATGAGGTGCTCGAGCGCAGGTTCGTCCTCCGCTCGTTCCCGCCCACCCTGTAGCAAGCGTTCGCTGATGTCGACGAGCATCGCCGACAGGATGGACTCCTTGTTTGCGAAGTAGCGGTAGAGAGCTGGACCGGACATCCCGACGGCAGCGCCAAGCTCATCGATGGACACCCCGTGGAAGCCGTCGCGGGCGAACATCCGCGAAGCCGCGGACAAGATCTCCTCCCGCCGAGCTCCACGCGTCTCACTCAAGTCGACCATCCCGGACTACTCCAGGCCGAGGATATGGACGAGGACGCGAGCCGAGCGCCCTCCGGACTCCAACGCCACGCCCAATGCTCCGGAAACATCCACATCGTCGAGAAGGCGTCGAAGGATCTCCTGCTCGGCGGTCTCACTGGTATCGCGCCGACCCGCGGAGGCGTGCAGCGCATCGAGTCGCCCTTCGGCTTCCACGAGCTTTGCCGGACTGTAGTCCCACCCCTGACTCCAGGGTCGGTCCAAGATCATCAGGCGCACCGCCGCGGCGCGATGGTCGGTCAGCAGGTCGGAGATCAGCACAAGATTGCCGGTGGACTTGGCCATCTTCTCCCCGGCAATCCCCACCGTGCCAACTCGCATCCAGGCGCGGGAGAAGGGGCTCACTCCGGTCGCTGCCTCAGCCTGCGCGGCCTCGTAGGCGTGGTGGGGAAAGGCAAGGTCGGCGCCACCAGCGTGGATGTCAATGCTTGATCCGTAGGCCGACAGCACCATCGCGGTGCACTCGGCATGCCAACCCGGGCGACCCGGACCCCACGGGCTCGGCCATGCCGGATCGTCACCGCGCGAAGCACGCCACACGGGCACGTCGACGGGACTCTCCTTGGCCGGATCCGCAAGGTCCTCCCCGAATTCGGTGAGTCGAGCATGCGCCTCGGGCGTCGTTAAACCGGACAGCTCGACGGTGTTCGCGCCGCGGAAGTAGACGGTCCCATCCACCTCGTACGCCGCGCCGACTTCGAGAAGCGCCTGGGCCAGGCGGACGACATCACCGATGTGGCGATGGGCCCGCGGCTCCCTATCTGGGCGTCGCACGCCGAGTTCGCTCATGTCGTGGTCGAAGGAGTACTGGTGGATGGCTGCGTATTCGTCGTAGGGCGATCCTGCCTTGCGCGCGGCCTCGGTCAAGACGTCATCGACGTCGGTGACATTGCGGGTGACCTCGACCTGCAGATTGGCGTGACGCAGGGTGCGCACGAGAGCGTCCACCCACACGAAGGTGGCGGCGTGCCCCAGATGGGTGACGTCGTACGGCGTCACCCCGCAGACATAGATGCGCACCGGTCCCACCGCGGGTAACGATCGGCCGCCGAGGCGAAGCGGCGCCGGGGGCAGGAGGTCATGACCCATAGAGGGCAGCCTACGCAGGGCGCCCATGCCAGAGTGCGGCGACCGGAGAGCCGATAGCGTCACCGCATGGCCAAGCCCATGGAAGAACTCGTTCACCCCGAGTGGCTGCCCATCTTGGAACCGGAGCGGGAGAACCTCACCACTCTGGGGGAGTTCCTACGGGCCGAAGGTGCCGCCGGACGCCCCTGGTTGCCCGCCGGAGATGCCATCCTGCGCTCCTTCGCAACCCCGCCCCAGGACATCCGTGTCCTCATCGTCGGCCAGGACCCCTATCCCACACCAGGGCATCCCATCGGGCTGTCCTTCGCGGTCGCTCCGGATGTCCGGCCCCTGCCACGCAGCCTGCAGAACATCTTCCGAGAACTCGTCGACGACCTCGGGCTGCCGCGCCCGACCAACGGTGACCTCACGCCATGGACGCGCCAAGGCGTCATGCTGCTCAATCGCGTCCTCACGGTGCAGGCCGGCGAACCAGGAAGTCATCGCGGGAAGGGTTGGGAACAGTTCACCGAGACGGCGATCCGCGGCCTAGTCGAGCGCATTGACGAGCCCCTCGTGGCGATCTTGTGGGGGCGGGACGCGCAGTCATTGGAGCCGCTCCTCGAGGACGTGCCGGTCATCACCAGCGCACATCCGAGTCCGATGTCCGCCGATCGCGGCTTCTTCGGCAGCCGCCCCTTCAGTCGGTCGAACGAACTTCTCGAAGAACTCGGGGGCGATCCCGTGGACTGGTCGCTTCCCTAGCGACGGCTTGCCAGGGCATCGTCGACGGCCGCGACGAAGCCTGCGATGTCCGCGTCGGTGATTTCCAGACTGAGGGCGATGAACCCCCGCGGCGCCATGTAGTAGCCGCGCTCGAGCAGATCGAGGTACAGCAGCTCCCGCAGGCGATCGTCCGCATCAGCGATGTCGCCATACGTATTGACCGGACCGGGTACCGGATGAATTCCGACCATTGATCCGCGGCCGGTGACCGCCCAGCCGTGGGGCACCATCACACCTTCGAGTTCAGCTCGCAGGAGAGCACCGCGGCGGTTGAGATCTCGCAGGCGCTCGTCATCGAGGATCTTGGTCAGGCCAGCGATGCCGGCGGCCATGGAGAGCACGTTGTTGTTGAAGGTGCCCGCGTGGGGCAGCGCATCCGGCTGCGACGGATCGAAGCGCGCCATGAGATCGGCACGCCCGCCGAACGCGCCGAAGGACATACCGCCGCCGAGGTATTTACCCACCGTCATGAGATCGGGTGTCACGCCGAAGAGTTCGCCAGCGCCCTGCGGTGATAGTCGCGAGGTCATCACCTCATCGAGGATGAGAAGAACGTCGTTGGCGGCCGTCTCGTCGCGCAGTACGGAAAGGAACTCCTCATCGCCGAGGATCACTCCGCCCGAGCCGAGCACCGGCTCGACTATCACGGCCGCCAAGCGATCGGCGTTGTCGCGGATGGCCGCGCGGGCGCCTTCAATGTCGTTGAACTCCATCACCACGGTCTCGAACGGCACATTGACCGGAGACGAACCTTCCCCGCCGAAGTAGAGCACCCCACCGTGGTAGGCGCCTCGCATCACGCCGATCGCCGAACGCCCCGTCACCACGCGCGCCAGCGAGATGGCCATGAGGTTGGCTTCCGTCCCGGAGTTGGTGAATCGGACCAACTCCATGGCGGGGAATCGATCGACCAACAGGCGAGCGAGCTGGGCTTCGTAACGATTGTGGGCACCCAGGCTGATGCCCTCGGCCAGCACCTCGCGCACGGCGTCGAGGATCGGCTCAGGACTGTGCCCGTAGAGCCCGGCGGTGTACTCGCCGAGGAAGTCGACGTACTCATGGCCGTCGACGTCGACGATCCGCTGCTTGTGCCCGCTCGCCACACGCAAAGGGAAGGGTGGGTGGTACAGAACCGTCCGCGTGTTGCCCCCCGGCATCACCCGCGTGGCCTCCGCGTGGAGACGGGCGCCCTCGGGACGGCCGGCAATGTATTGCTCGCGGGCCTGCGCAAGCACTTCGCTGAGGTCGATACCGGGACGTTCGGTCATGAAGGCAGCCTACGCAGCGGGACTTTGGTCCCCCTCACAGACCGCACGAACGCAGCATTGACCAGCCCGTACACACGCGTATCGCTTCCTTCACAGAGCCTTCACACGCCGGTGAGAGAAATGAACTGTCCGCAGAACAAGGAGGGGTCATGAACATCAAGAGGAACATCCGCGCCGCCGCCGTCGCGACGACTGCCGCAGCTGCTCTGGGAGCGGGACTCCTGGTCGCAGCACCGGCCAATGCCACGGAGTTCACGGACACCGAAGACATGCTCACCTTCATGGTTCAAGAAGAGAAGATGGCGCGCGATCTCTACCTCGAGTTCGCCGATGAGCACGGCGTCCGCCAGTTCACCAACATCGCCAAGTCCGAGCAGAAGCACATGGACGCCGTCCGCTACCTCCTTGACCTCCACGGCTACGAGGACCCGACGGTTGGCGATCCGATCGGCGAGTTCGACGATCCGGACATCCAGGCGCTGTACGACGAGCTGCTCGCCAAGGGCATGACCTCGCTCTACAAGGCCTCGAAGGTCGGCATCACGGTGGAGAAGGTCGACATTGCCGACCTGAAGGATGCTCTGGCAGACAATCCGGCCGCCGATGTCTCGCGGGTGCTCGAGAACCTGAAGTCCAGCTCCTACAACCACCTGGCGGCCTTCCGCAACCTGCGGAATCAGGTGAGTTGACGCTCTAGAGCCCCTCGGGCGTCGCCGGCACGTCGACCGCGTGTTCGCGGAGCGCCTCGATCGGAACCAGTCGCAACGCCGCGGCGTTCGTGGATTCCAGGACCACGGGCGCCGCGGCTCCGTCGTCGTAGGCGTGCTTCCACCGAGAAGCACACACACACCAACGATCTCCTGGCTTCAATCCGGGGAAGCGAAACTCAGGTCGCGGCGTTACGAGGTCGTTGCCCGTGGCGCGCTGAAGCTCCCAGAATTCTCCCGTCACTACCGCGCAAACAGTGTGCGACCCCAGATCGTCCGGGCCGGTGGAGCAACAGCCATCGCGATAGAAACCGGTGAGGGGGTCTCGTCCGCATTCACCGAGCGGACCACCCAGGACATTGCGTGCCTCCGACATGGTGCCAGTCTGCCGCCTCTCTGCGTGGAGGCAACAATGGGTGGATGCATACCCGCAGCGTCCACGTGCCAGCACCGGGGGCGACGGGTCGACCGCTACCTTCCGGCCGCCGTTCCCAGTCTCAGCAGACACGGTCGACACCCTGATCGCTTGCATCGCCCACGTCCCGCGAACGGCGGTCATTGCCGTACGACGGGGTGGATTCCTCGCCGCCGTCGTCGACGGATCGACCGTCGTCGCCGGCGATGCCGGCAAGCGGCATGTGCAGGGCCGCACGGCGGCCGGCGGTTGGTCGCAGCAGCGCTTCGCGCGGCGGCGCGACAAGCAGGTGCACGAACTCAGTCAGGCGGCCGCGGACTATGCAGCACGGGTGATCCTGCCGGAGCTTCCGGTGGCCTTCCTGGCCACCGGTGGAGATCGACCACTCGTCGACGAGGTACTCACCGACCCGCGATTGAGGTCGCACCTTGCCCTCAACGACATCCGCAAGACAACCCTGCGGGAGCTGCACACCTTGCTGGCAACCTGCCGAATCGACCTCGTCGATCCCTGATCTCACTCGCGCGAACTCACTAACCTGAGAGCATGGCCGACGACATCACCGAGGACCAGATCGCGCCAGAGCCGGGACCCGAGGAAGACCCGTGGACACAGAAGTTCTATGCCCGCGGCACATCCGGCTTCGAACGAGCGGTGTTCTTCAGTGACGCGATCTACGCCATCAGCCTGACTCTGGTCGCCGTCCAACTCGTCCTGCCCGCACTGGATGGCCTCAGCAAGACCGGAGACGTGGGTGCCGTTATCTCCAGCGGTTTCTCGAACCTCATCGCGTACGCCTTCACCTTCCTCTGGGTCGCGTTCTACTGGAAGGCGAATCACCGGTTCACGTTGACGCTGCGTCGCATCAACGACCGCTACATCTGGGCTCTACTCGTCTACCTGGCCTTCATCGCACTCCTGCCCTTCCCCGCCGCAATCCTCGGTGAGGCTTGGGATCCGCGGGCCCTCGCCTTCTTCTTCGTCTATCTGGCATGCGTGAGTGCCTTGGAAGTACTCCTCATCCTCATTGCCCTGCGTGACGACCTGCTGATCCGACAGCTGAACCGTCCCGAGCGACGGCAGTGGGTGATCTCGTCCCTTTCGCCGGTGATTGCCGCCCTCATCGCCGCACCGACATGCTTCATTCCGACCTACGGCAACTGGCTCGCCGTCGGCGTGATGGTGCTGGTGTCGACGTCCATCAGCTTCACGGCGGCGCGCCGCTACCGCGCATGGCTATAGCAGGATGGACCCGTGACCGACCTGCGCGCTTGGCTGCCCCGCACCGTTGATGCCGTTGACGCCTGGATGGCGCAGTTCGGCGAGTTCACTCCCGACGCTGCGACGCAAGTGAGTGACGAGGCATTGGAGATCGCCTTCGCAACGCTTACCGAGCGTCTCACCGACAACTATCCCTTCGGGCATCCTCGCTACGTCGGGCAGATGCTCAAGCCGCCGCATCCGGCCGCCGTGCTCGGCTACGTCACCGCCATGCTCATCAACCCGAACAATCACGCCCTCGATGGCGGACCGGCCACCGGTCGTATGGAGAAGGAGGTCGTCGCGCGGCTCGCGACGATGTTCGGACTCCCCCAGCACCTTGGCCACCTCACCTCCAGCGGCACGATCGCCAACCTCGAGGCGCTGTGGGTCGCTCGGGAGATCCACCC
>JAYNIC010000119.1:6643-7022 GCA_038108715.1 Candidatus Nanopelagicales bacterium
GCGCTGATGCGCACTACACCCACTCGCGCATGTGCCAGGTGCTCCGCATGGATGGTGTCTCAGTAGCGGTCGATGATGTCGGGCGCATGGATCTCGACGACCTCGAACGCGTCCTAGCGACCGATGCGGTCGGCACCGTGGTCGCCACGTTGGGTACGACCGGCCTCGGATCCCTCGACCCGCTGCCCCAGATCATCGAACTCGCTCGCGCTCACAACGCCCGGGTGCACGTGGATGCGGCGTACGGCGGCTTCTTCACCCTCAACGCCGACGACTCCCCCGACGGCGTCGCCCGTGCGCCGTTCGCCGCCGTCACGGAAGCCGACAGCATCGTCGTCGACCCGCACAAGCACGGACTGCAGCCCTACGGCTGCGGAGC
>JAYNIC010000120.1:0-6985 GCA_038108715.1 Candidatus Nanopelagicales bacterium
ACTCTCAACGGTGTTCGCACGTCGGTGCTCGCGGCGGATCGGCTTGATGAGGGCGTGACCGGCGTTGGCTGCTCGAGCTCCACCAAGGCAGGGGACCTCGCAGAGATCATGCGACGGCTGCGCGAGCAGCACGGCATGTACCTGCGCGTGGGGTCCGGTGCCCTAAACATTGCTTACGTGGCTGCGGGTCAACTCATCGGGTATGTCGAGATGCATATCAATGGCTGGGACTGTCTCGCCGCACTGTGCCTGTGTCGCGAAGCGGGGGCCATGTGCAGTGACTTCATCGGCTCCTATGGAATTGCTGGAGGCGGGAGCGTCGTCGTGGGCGCTCCCGGCGTCTATGACGCGCTCGTTGACCTTCTGCCACCGGGGAGCATTCGAGGCTGAGCTGTCGCGCTCGTCGATCTCCTACCCACGCAGCTCAGGGATGGCGTAGGGTATGAATCATCAAGCAAGCATGAATATTCATGCAGCGATGAGGTCGTGGGAGGTGCCCTGTGCCGGAGGCGATCGTCGCGATCGATGCGGGTACGTCGTCGGTTAAGGCGCTGCTCGTCGAGGTGCCCACCGGTGCGGTCCTCGCGCGGGCGTCGGCTCCGCTGTCCTTGCACACGCCTCGACCCGGCTGGGTCGAGCAGGATGCCGGTGAACTCATGGACGCGGTTGATTCGGCCGCGGGCGAGGTCCTGCAGCGCAGGCCGGATGCCACCGTTTTGGGCATCGCCATCAGCAATCAGCGCGAGTCCGTGGTCGCTTGGGACTCGCTCACCGGCGAGCCCGTCGGCCCACTGCTGAGTTGGCAGGACGCGCGCATGACCGAGTTCGTCGCTGGGTTCGATGACGACGTACGACACCTCGTGCGCCAACGAACGGGACTGACCCTCGACGCGATGTTCTCGGCGCCCAAGATGCGCTGGCTGCTCGACAAGGCCGCAGGGCAAGACGTGCAACTTGGCACGGTGGACTCCTGGATCGTCCACAACCTGACGGGCTCGTGGTCCATCGAGGCTGGCAATGCCTCGCGAACCCTGCTCCTTGATCTAGCGACGGGCACGTGGGACGACGAACTACTCAAGGTGTTCGGTATCCCGCGCAGCGCGCTGCCCGAGGTGTCACCTTCAGATGCCGACCTCGGTGTCACGCGCGGCCGACGTGCCATCCCCGATGGCGTGCCAATCCTGTCGGTGCTCGCCGATTCCCATGCTGCGCTGTACGCCCAAGGTACGGATACGCCGGGTGTGGGTAAGGCGACCTACGGGACCGGTACCTCGGTGATGATTCCGCTCGCGGCCTTGGCGCCCCCTGCGCAAGGGATCGATACGACGATCGCCTGGTGGACTTCCGGACCGACCTACGCGCGGGAGGGCAACATTTTGGCGACGGGCCAGGCGCTGGACTGGACCGCGCGCTTGCTGGCTGCCGAGGATAGCCGCTCCGGAGGTGAAATCCTCGGCGAACTTGCGCATGGCGCACAGGACTCCGGTGGGGTCACCCTCGTGCCCGCCTTTACCGGCCTGGGCGCTCCGCATTGGGATCGCGCGGCCACGGCGATCCTGAGCGGTATGTCGGCCACGACGACACCGGCCCAGGTGGCCCGCGCGGCGTTCGAGTGCGTGGCCCATCAGGTGACGGACCTCGTGGAGGCGATGACGGCCGATGGGCACGTCACCTTGCATCAGGTGCATGCGGACGGCGGTGCGTCGACCTCCGACCTACTCATGTCCGTGCAGGCGGATCTGCTTGGGCTGCCCGTGGCCCGCGCCCGCGAATCTGCCCTGTCACCCCTCGGGGCGGCACATCTAGCTGCCCGCCGGCTCGGCACGCCGCTGCCGCCCGTTGACCGTGATCAGCCCACGCCCCCCACGATGTCGCCCGCCGTGCGCCAACAGGTGAGGACCCACTGGCGTGTGGCCGTCGCTCGCTCTCGATTCACCCCCACCCACCCCGAGGAGAACGCATGACCGACTACCCGCCCTTCGGTGCCGGCCTGTGGCACTTCGCCAGCTACGTCGACCGCTATGCCACCGACGGCTACGCGCCACCGGTCAGCACTCTGGAGATGATCGAACGCGCCGGTCAGGTGGGTGAGTTGGCCGCCGTTGATGTTCCCTATCCCTTCACGGCCGGCGTCACCATCGACGAGGTGCGCGATGCGCTGCGGGCCAACAACCTCTTTGTCACCGGTGTCACCCCCGAGATCTACCTGCGCCGCTTCAGCAAGGGCGCGTTCACCAACCCCGATCCCGGCGTTCGCGCGGAGGCGCTCGAGTTCATGAACGAGGCCGCTGAGATCGTGCGCGCGCTCGACGGGCAGTACCTCAAGATCTGGCCCGGTCAGGATGGCTGGGACTACCCCTTCCAGGTCAACCATCATGATCTGTGGGCGCTCGCCGTCGACGGCATGCGCGATCTCGCGTCCGCCAATCCTGATCTGCGCATCGCGATCGAATACAAGCCGCGCGAGCCGCGAGTGAAGATGACGTGGGACTCGGCCGCGCGATCGATTCTCGGTATCCAGCAGATCGGGCTCGACAACGTCGGCGTGCTGCTGGACTTCGGGCACTCCCTGTACGGCGGCGAGTCCCCGGCGGACGCGGCTCAGCTGCTCATCGACCATGGCGTCCTCTACGGCATGGATGTCAACGACAATCTGCGTTCGTGGGACGACGATCTCGTCGTCGGCACGGTGCATCTGACCGAGATCTTCGAGTACTTCTACACACTGCGCATCAATGACTGGGAGGGCGTGTGGCAGCTTGATCAGTTCCCCTTCCGAGAGGACACGGTGGAGGCGGCCCGCCTATCGATTCGCACCCTGAAGGCTCTCTATCGCGCCCTTGATGACCTCGACATGCCGGCGCTGCAGGACGCGCAGGCGCGCCACGACGCCCTGGCCGCGCAGCGGATCGTGCAGACGGCACTGCTCTCCTCCATGGCCGGTCACGAGTGACGGCGACCCCGACCGAGCTCGCCGACGCGGCCCGACGGGTGCGTTTGCGCGACCTGCAGATGGTCGCCGACGCCGGCATGGGGCACATCGGCGGCGAATTCTCCGTCACCGACATTCTCGTCACGCTCTACCTCGGGGTGCTCAATCTCGACGGCGGTAGCGAACGGGATCGACTCATCTTGTCCAAGGGGCATGCGGCGGCGGCCCTTTACGCGACCCTGGCCGAGGCCGGTCTTCTCGAGGAGGCCGAACTCGCCTCCTTCACCGGGTCGGATTCTGCCCTGAACGGCCACCCGGCCAACACGAAACTGGAGTGGGTCGAGGCCAGCACCGGCCCGCTCGGTCACGGCTTGCCGATCGGGGTCGGGATGGCGCTCGGGGCCCGCCTTGATCATTCCGACCGTCGCACGTTTGTCATCACCGGTGATGGCGAGATGCAGGAGGGGTCCAATTGGGAGGCGCTCATGATCGCGGCCCATCACGGTCTGGATCGCCTGACCCTGATCATCGACCGCAATGGCCTGCAGCAGGGCGCCCGGGTTGTCGATACCAGTGATCTAGAGCCGCTTGCGGACAAGCTGCGCGCGTTCGGCTGCGCGGTGGTTGAGGTCGATGGGCACAATCACGCGGAGTTGCTTGACGCTCTCGCGAGCGCGCCACCCGAGCCGGGAAAGCCCACGGCGATCATCGCGCACACACACAAGGGGCACCCCGTCTCGTTCATGTCCGATGACCCCGGGTGGCATCACCGAGTCCCGTCCACCGAGCAGGTCGACCTGGCAAGGGCGGAGATCGACCGATGAGCACACTGCATGACTGCCGCGATGCTTTCGCGGCCGCGTTGATCGCCCTTGCAGAAGAGGACGACCGGGTCGTGGCGGTGGTCAACGACTCGGTGGGTTCGAGCAAGCTCGGTGAATTCGGCAAGAGGTTCCCCGACCGGCTCATCAATGTCGGAATCGCCGAACAGGCCATGGTCGGCGTCGGTGCGGGGTTGGCGGCTAGTGGCAAGGTTCCGTTCGTCTCCGCCGCTTCCTGCTTCCTCACCGCGCGTGCGTTGGAGCAGGTCAAGATCGACGTCGCCTACTCGGATCGCCACGTGGTCCTGTGCGGGCAGAGCCCGGGGGTCGCGTACGGCGAACTGGGTTCAACGCACCATTCGCCAGAAGACCTCAGTTGGCTGCGTGCCATCCCCGGGATCACGGTCATCGCCCCCGCTGACGCGGCGGAGACGGCCGCGGCCGTGCGATGGGCGGCGCAGCATGACGGGCCGGTTTTCCTACGCGTCAGCCGCATGGGTGTGCCGGATATCCCCGGTCTCGATGTTCCCTTCGTGCCGGGGCGAGCTACGCGACTGCGTGAGGGAGGCGACGTCACGATCATCGCCACGGGTACGTCGGTCGCGCCCTCTCTGATCGCGGCTGAGCAACTAGGCGCCGAGGGCATTGCGGCGCGGGTGCTGGCGATGCCCACGATCTCCCCGATCGATCGCGAGGCTGTCATCGAGGCGGCAGCTGAGACGGGGGCAATCGTCACGGCGGAGGAAGCCTATGTCTGCGGACTGGGTGGAGCCGTGGCCGAAATCGTCGTCGAGGAGTGTCCCGTACCGGTGCGACGCGTCGGCCTGCGCGGATTCGCTCCCACCGGATCGACGAACTGGCTCTTCGAACGTGCTGGCCTAACGGAGGACGGCATCGCCAGCGCCGCACGTGAAGTCGTTGCGATGTCGGTGCGGTGATGATGGACGACTGGGCGCAGTCGCAGCTCATGACCAAGGTGTCGCGGCTCTATCACGAGCAGGGCGTCACCCAAGCCGAGATCGGTCGCCGCTTGAATCTGTCTCAGGCCAAGGTGTCCCGCCTGCTCGCCCGTGCACGTGACGCCGGCATCGTGCGAATCGTCGTGACGCCACCGCCGGGGCTCTCGGTCGATCTGGAGGACGCGCTCCAGTCACGGTATGGCCTGTCCGACGCCGTCGTAGTGGAGGACCCAACGACGGGGGCGGATCCGGCGGTTGACCTCGGCACCCGAGCGGCGCCCTATCTCGAGGCGACGCTGGGCGGATCCGGTGCGCTCGGGGTCTCCTCCTGGTCGGCCACGTTGCTGGCTGCGGCCCAATCCATGGGCCGCACTCCGAGCGGGCTGTCGCACGTCGTTCAACTCGTCGGTGGGCACGGCGACCCGACGACGCAGCTGAAGGCCATGCGTCTGCTCACTCTGCTCGCGGAGGCGACGGGTGCCGATCCGGTCACCCTGCCGGCCCCGGGCACGCTGGCCTCGGCGCCCGCCCGAGATGCGCTGATCGCCGACGGCGCCATCACGCCGGTGGTCGGTCGCTGGGCAGACCTCACGGCCGCTCTCGTCGGGATCGGCTCGGTCGATCCCTCACCCATGCTCCGGGAAAGTGGCAACGCCTGGAGTGAGGACGACGTGCGCGAACTCACCGAGACCGGTGCCATCGGGGACATCTGCCTACGCTTCTTCGGCGCCTCGGGTCAGCCCGTAACGTCTTCGGTGGACGACAGAGTCGTCGGAATCGACCTCGACACCTTCGGCCGCATCCCGCGCCGCATCGCCGTCGCGGGAGGGGCACACAAGGTTGCCGCCATTCGTGGTGCTCTGCTCGGTGGCTGGATCAACGTGCTCGTCACGAACCGCGCGACGGCCGAGCAGCTGGTGGACTAGTCCAGTCCGATGACGTCGCTGATCTCGAGGCCGAAACCGTCAAGTGCGTAGGTGCGGTCGGGTGAGCCGGTGAGCAGGCGCATGCTGCGCACGCCTAGATCAGCCAGGATTTGCGAGCCCAGTCCGTAGGACAGCGGATCGCTTCCGCCCGCGCCATGTCGACTGAGTACCTGGGTCGGGTCGCTCGCTGGCCGCAGATACAGGACGACGCCGCGACCCTCGTCGGCCACGCGGCGTAGCGATTCGCGCAGGCGCGATCCACACGAGCACTCCACAGAATGCAGGGCATCCCCGGTGAGGCACTCCACATGGACTCGAACGAGCACGTCTGCGCCGTCGCCGATATCACCGGTGACGAGAGCCGCGTGCTCGGTGTCGTCGACAAGGCTGCGGAAACCGATGGCGGTGAAGCCCCCGAAGTCGGTCGGCAGGTTCGTGGTCGCGACGCGCTCGACGTGCTTCTCAAGACGCATGCGGTAACGGATGAGGTCGGCAATGGAGACCAGCAGAATCCCGTGCTGGTCGGCGAACGCCCGGCACTGGGCGGCGTCCATCATCGTGCCGTCGTCGTTCACCATCTCGCACAAAGCACCCGAGGGATGCAGGCCGGCCAGTGTGGAGAGATCAACCGCCGCCTCGGTGTGACCGGGCCGTTGCAGGACTCCGCCCGGTACGGCGCGCAGCGGTGTGACATGACCTGGGCGGGTGAGGTCGTGCGGGTCAGTGGCGTTCGAACCCAGAGTCCGGATCGTGATGGCCCTGTCCTGTGCGGAGATCCCGGTGGATGTCACGTCGCGAGCGTCAACGGTCACCGCGTACGCGGTGCCTTTGCGGTCCTCATTGACCGCGGTCATCGGCGGCAGATGCAGGCGGTCGAGGTCCGAGCCGGTCATGCCGACGCAGATGTAGCCGCTCGTATGCCGGATCATGAACGCGGTGTTTTCGGTGGAGGCCTTCTCCGCCGCGAAGATGAGGTCGCCCTCGTTTTCACGCCCCTCATCGTCGACGGCGATGATGGACTCACCGCGGCCGATGGCCGCGATGGCGTCCTCAATGGAGTCCATGCGGACGGCGTCGCCGGTCATGTGACTCCTTCGGTGACCTGCTGATCCCTTGATCGGGAAATCGCGTGACGACCGAGACTACTCGCTGCCCGGCGGTGCGTATCCCTCGGATTCGACGCGTGCGGCGTTCACTGGGAGCAAGAACGCGGCGAGTGCGCCGTGTCGGGTGCAGCTGACCGGTACCTGCCGGGGAGTAGGTCATCGGTCAGAATGGTCGTTGTGACCCTCGTGCGTGCCGGCTCCCTCGTGGTGGACCCTCCGGTTGTGCTCGCCCCGATGGCGG